>NZ_JALPKN010000125.1 GCF_023630195.1 Actinotalea sp. C106
CCCGCCTGGCCCACCGCCCCCCGCCCCGTCGCGGCCGACGACCTGCTCCCCGAGCGCGTCCTGGTCGGGGACCTGGTCGCACGGCGCACCCTGGTCGAGCAGGCCTACGAGCCGCTCGTCGGCGCGGGCGGGGCGCTCCTGGACACCCTCGCCGCCCACGTCGAGCACGGCCGGTCCCTCGAGGCGGCGGCCCGCGTCCTCTACGTGCACCCCAACACCGTGCGCTACCGGTTGCGCAAGGTCGCCGAGGTCACCGGGTGGGACCCGCTCGACGCCCGTGAGGCCTACGTGCTGCAGACCGCCCTGGCCCTCGGGCGGCTCGACTCACCTCGCCCTGCGGCCCCCCCCCGCCGACCGGACGCGCCCGTGACCGCCGTCGGGAGCCGTGGCAGGCCGACACGGCACGACTTGTAGGTATCGGACAACAGCGCCGGGTGAGGTTGGTGCCCGTCGTGGCCGTGGGGCACCGCCGGCCCTGGGGCACAGTGGTCCCGTGCTCGCCGTCCTCTGCCCTGGTCAGGGCTCCCAGACCCCCGGCTTCCTCTCCCCGTGGCTCGAGCTCGAGGGGGTCGAGGAACGCCTCGCCACCTTCTCCGAGGCCGCCGGGACCGATCTGCGCTCCCACGGCACCGTCTCGGACGCCGAGACGATCCGCGACACCGCCGTGGCGCAGCCGCTGATCGTCGCAGCCTCCCTGGTCGCGCTGCACGCCCTCCTCGGGGACCGCCCCGCCGCCGGGACGGTGGACGTCACCGCCGGCCACTCGGTGGGTGAGATCTCCGCCGCGGCCGTGGCCGGGGTGCTGACCGACCGCGACGCGGTGTCCCTCGTCACCCGACGCGCCCAGGCCATGGCCGAGGCAGCGGCCCTCGAACCGAGCGGGATGAGCGCCGTCGTCGGCGGTGACCCTGCTGAGGTCCTCGCCGCGATCGAGGCAGCGGGCCTGCACCCGGCCAACGTCAACGGCGGCGGCCAGGTCGTCGCCGCCGGAGACCTCGAGGGCCTGGCACGCCTGGCTCAGGACCCGCCCGCCCGGGCACGCGTGATCCCCTTGCAGGTGGCCGGGGCGTTCCACACCCCCTACATGCAGCCCGCCCACAGGACCTTCGCCCCGGTCGCCGCCTCCTGGAGCGCCTCGCCCCCCACCCTGGCCCTGCTCTCGGACGCCGACGGCACCGTGTACGGGTCGGGTGGCACGAGCGCCCCCGCGACGGGCCCGGCCGTGCTGACCCGGTTGGCCGACCAGGTGGTCGCCCCCGTGCGTTGGGACCTGTGCCAGGCCACCCTCCTCGAGCTCGGGGTGACCGGGGTGGTCGAGCTCGCCCCCGCAGGGGTGCTCACGGGCCTGGCCCGCCGTACGCTGCCTGGCGTGGAGACCGTGGCCGTGAAGAGCCCGACCGACCTCGAGGCCGCCCGCGACCTCGTCCAGCGGCACAGCACCGGCAGCGCCGGCACCGACCAGGAGGCCAAGGCGTGACCCGACCGACCCTGACCCAGGCCAGCGGCCCGGCGTTCTCCCGCATCCTCGGCCTCGGCGCCGTGCGCGGCGAGCACACCGTCACCAACGACGACGTCGCCGGCCCGATCGACTCCTCGGACGAGTGGATCCGTCAGCGCACCGGCATCGTGACCCGCCGCCGCGCCCCCGAGGGCAGCGACGTGCTCGACCTCGCCGAGGCGGCCGCCCGCGCAGCCATCGAGAACGCCGGGCTCACCGGGGCGGACATCGACGCCGTCATCCTCTCGACCGTGACCTACTTCCACCAGACGCCCGCGGGTGCCGCCGTGCTCGCCGACCGGCTCGGCGCGACCCCCGCCGCGGCCTTCGACATCTCCGCCGCGTGCGCGGGCTACGCCTACGGCGTTGGCCAGGCCGACGCCCTCGTCCGGTCGGGCAACGCACGGCACGTGCTGGTGATCGGCGCGGAGAAGATGAGCGACTTCATCGACCCGAGCGACCGGTCGATCTCCTTCCTGCTGGGCGACGGCGCGGGGGCGGTCGTCATCGGCCCGTCGGACACCCCCGGCATCGGCCCCACCATCTGGGGCTCGGACGGGTCGATGGCCCACACCATCCGCCAGACGCAGTCCTGGAAGGAGGCCTTCGCGCAGGACGGCACCTGGCCGACCCTGCGCCAGGAGGGCCAGTCGGTCTTCAAGTGGGCCGTGTGGCAGATGGCCCCCGTCGCCGAGAAGGCCATGGCCGCGGCCGGCGTGAGCGCCGAGGAGATCGACGCCTTCATCCCCCACCAGGCCAACATGCGGATCATCGACCAGATGATCAAGCAGCTCAAGCTGCCCGAGAGCGTCGTCGTCGGGCGAGACATCGCGGACACCGGGAACACCTCGGCGGCCTCGATCCCGCTGGCCACCGAGCGGCTCCTCCGCGAGGGTCAGGTCGACAGCGGCGCCCTGGCGCTGCAGATCGGCTTCGGCGCGGGGCTGGTCTACGCGGCCCAGGTCGTCGTCCTGCCCTGAGCCTCACGGCGAGCCCTGCGGGCGCGTCGCGACACGTCCGAGCACAATCGTCAGCGCCCGACCGGGCACCGACAGCCACCATAAGGAGACACACACCATGGCGTACAGCGAGCAGGAGATCCTGACCGGCCTGGCCGAGATCGTGAGCGAGGAGACGGGCCTGCCCACGGACTCGGTCTCGCCCGAGAAGTCCTTCACCGACGACCTCGACATCGACTCCCTGTCGATGATGACCATCGTCACCCTCGCCGAGGAGAAGTTCTCGGTCCGCATCCCCGACGACGAGGTCAAGAACCTCACCACCGTCGGCGACGCAGTCAGCTACATCAACGGGGCCCAGGGCTGAGCGAGCCCTTCGACCGGGTCGGGGTCCGCCACCGCACGGACCCCGACCCGTCGCCCCACCCCGCAGCCAGCACCGCCCAGGAGGAACGTTGACCACCGCACGCGATGTCGTCATCACCGGACTCGGCGCGACCACGCCCCTGGGCGGGGACGTGGCGAGCACCTGGGCCGCGGCCCTCGCCGGCGAGTCCGGTGCCCGGACGCTGGACAACGACTGGGCCGAGAAGTACCAGATCCCGGTCTCCTTCGCCGCGCGGCTCAAGGTCACACCCGACCAGGTCATGCCGCGGCCCGAGATCAAGCGCATGGACCCCTCGGCCCAGTACGCGGTGATCGCCACCCGCGAGGCCTGGGCCGACGCGGGCGCCCCCGAGGTCACCCCCGAGCGCCTGGGTGCCGTGGTCTCCTCGGGCATCGGTGGCATCTGGACCACCCTCGACGCGTGGGACACCCTGCAGGAGAAGGGCGCACGTCGCGTGCTGCCCATGACCGTGCCCATGCTCATGCCCAACTCCCCCGCTGCCTACGTCGAGCTCGAGCTCGGTGCCCGCGCCGGGGCCCACGCCCTGGTCTCGGCCTGCGCGTCCGGGGCTGAGGCGATCGGCTACGGCGTCGAGATGATCCGCAGCGGCCGGGCCGACGTCGTCGTCGCGGGAGGCACCGAGGCGGCCATCCACCCGATGCCGATCGCCGCGTTCGCGGCCTCGCGCACCCTGTCCCTGCGCAACGACGACCCGCAGGGCGCCTCGCGCCCCTACGACGTCAAGCGCGACGGCTTCGTGCTCGGGGAGGGGGCGGGGATCGTCGTGCTCGAGAGCGCCGAGCACGCCGCGGCCCGGGGGGCCACGGTCCACGCCCGGATCGCCGGGGTGGGGCTCAGCTCGGACGGCTACCACATGACCTCCCCCGAGCCCGAGGGGCGAGGGCAGATCGCCGCGATGAACGCGGCCCTGACCGAGGCCGACGTCGCCGCGAAGGACGTCGTGCACGTCAACGCGCACGCGACCTCGACGGTCGTCGGCGACCTGATCGAGGCGCGCAGCGTGCGCGGGGTGCTCGGCGCGGACGCTGACCACGTCGCCCTCTCGGCCACGAAGTCGATGACCGGCCACCTGCTGGGCGGGGCCGGGGCCCTCGAGACCATCTTCACGGTGCTCGCCCTGCGCGACCGCAAGGCACCGCCGACCATCAACGTCGACGAGCCAGACCCCGAGCTGGTGCTCGACCTCGTGCGATCGACGCCGCGTGACCTCCCCGCAGGGCAGATCGCCGCGGTGAACAACTCCTTCGGCTTCGGCGGCCACAACGTGGCCCTCGTCGTCACCAGCGCCTGAACGACACCACCTGTCGCTGACAGGTGGTGTCGCGAGAGGGACGGGCTCCGCGAGGTGCTGGGCCTGTCAGCCGACGCGGTGGAGCCAGCGCACCGGCGCCCCCGCCCCGGCGTAGCGGAAGGGCTCGAGCTCGTCGTCCCAGGCCTGACCCAGGGCCAGGTCCAGCTCACGACGCATCCGCTGCGGGCTCGTCACGTGCTCGAGCGCAGCGCGGATGCGGTCCTCGGGGACCATCGCGTTGCCGTGCACGTCGGTCACGGCGTGGAAGATCCCCAGCTCAGGCGTGTGGCTCCACCGCGCGCCGTCGGAGCCGTGACTGGCCTCCTCGGTCACCTCGTACCGCAGGTGGGTCCAGCCACGCAGCGCGGAGGTCAGCCGTGCCCCCGTCCCCTGCGCGCCCTGCCACGAGTGCTCGGCCCGGTACATGCCCGGGGCAGCAGGCTGCTCGGTCCAGTCCAGACTCAGGCGCGCGCCGAAGATGCCCCCCGCCGCCCACTCGATGTGGGGGCACAGAGCTCGTGGTGCTGAGTGCACGAAAAGTACACCGCGGGTGATGGCACCGGCCATGACAGCCCTCCTAACGGGTCGAGGTTCGTCTTCCCCAACGACCTCATCCCGTTCCGGGAGAATGCACGATCTTCGCGGCGTGCTGGGCCCAGCATGCACGATCATGGCCGCCGGGCGCCAGCCCGACCCGCCGTGGAGTCAGGCGAGCTGCTCGCGCATGTCCCGCATGGCCTTCTTGCGCACCGACCGCTCGAGGCGATCGAGGTAGAGCATCCCGTCGAGGTGGTCGACCTCGTGCTGCAGGCACCGGGCCATGAGCTCGGTGCCCTCGACCACGACCTCCTTGCCGTCGAGGTCCTCCCCCACCACCCGGGCGTACCAGGCCCTCTTGGTGGGGTACCAGAGCCCGGGGACCGACAGGCACCCCTCGTCGCCGTCCTGGTACTCCTCCTCGGAGACCTCGACCAGGCGCGGGTTCAGCACGTAGCCGAGATCGTCGTCGATGTTCCAGGAGAAGGCGCGCAGGTTCACACCGATCTGGTTGGCGGCCAGACCGGCACGCCCTTCGGTGTCCACCGTCTCGAGCAGGTCCTCGACCAGGGAGCGGACGCGGGCGTCCACCTCGGTGATCGGCTCGCAGCGCGTGCGCAGGACGGGGTCTCCGACGGTTCGGATCTCTCGCATGGCCATGGGGTTCATGATCCCACGGACGTGGGGCACCTCGCCCGCCACCACGACGGCGACGCGCGAGCGAGCCGTTCAGCGTGCAGCGGCCCACGCCTCGTCCCCACCCGGCACCTCATCGACGCCGAGGCGCGCCCGCCGAACCGGTGCCCGAGGCGCCACGACGGCGCTGCCACCAGCGCCAACCAGCGAGGATCAGAGGCAGCATGCGGAGGAGTCGTCCCATGCGAACACTGTGCGGTCACGGCCCCGCCCGCGCCACCGGAGAGCAGCCGCACGAGCCCGTGGCACGCCCGGCGGGGCCCGGCGCCCGGCCACCGACGAGGTCGACGCGCGGGCTCGCGCCCAGAGTTCTAGTCTCGCTGGGAGAAGGCACCGGACCAGCAGGCCGGTCGCCCCACCGGACGAAGGAGCCGAACCATGCGCATGAAGGCAGCATTCCTCGTCGGCGGAGCCGTGGGCTACGTGCTCGGGACCCGCGCCGGCCGGCAGCAGTTCGACAAGATCCGTAGCAAGGCCCAGGAGCTGTGGGAGGACCCGCGCGTCCAGGACGGCATCTCCGACGTCGAGCACCGCGCGAGCGACCTCGTCCGTGAGAAGGGCCCCGAGATCAAGGAGAAGGTCACCGGCGCCGTGAAGTCGGCCTCCGACCAGGTCCGCGGCAGCAAGGACCAGGACAACGGGACCAACGGCACCACGTCGAGCACGACGACGGGTTCCAGCACCATCTGAGCTGCACTCCCCGAGGGCGGGGTCGCCGCGCACGAGCGTGGCGACCCCGCCCTCGGCATGTACCCACCTCTGTGACCGGGTGGCGACCGCGTGCCGAGCGGCCCGCGGTCCCGGAGACCGAGAGGGCGGGTCCGCACGGCACACTGGGCCCATGCTGCAGACCGTGACCCTGGCCCTCGGGGGCCTGCTGACCATCGCCGGCGCGGGACTGCTGGTCGTCGCCTTCCGGCACGGGCAGGCCCGGCGAGCCGACGAGGAGCGCCGCGTCTTCCGCTACGCCGTCGGCTGTCTCGCCGCGGGATCGGCGTTGTTCCTGGTCACGACGGTGACCAGCGGGGCCTGAGAGCTGGCCGACGGGACTGAGCCGTCGGCACGGGTGGGCAACGGCACGGGAGGGCCTGTTCGGGTGGGCCTGTTCGGGTGGGCCAGGTGGGGCTTGAACCCACGACCGACGGATTATGAGTCCGCTGCTCTGACCGGCTGAGCTACTGGCCCTCGGGCGTACAGGCTATCGGCATCCCCGCCCCGGGCCGGGGATGGGTCGGGTGCGACAAGGCTGCGGCACCGGGGCGGCCGCCAGCCGCGGGTTAGGTTGGGGTCATGGCAGCTCTCAGACGCCGCACGCGCCTCCCCGACGAGATCCGCACCGAGCTCGCCCTGCCTCGGGATGAGCCTGTCCTCGCCGCAGCCCCCTGTCGGGGCGGGTGGGCAGTCGCGACCAGGGCCCGGCTGGTGGTGACCGGTGGGGGGTTCGAGCACCCGTGGCACGAGGTCGACGGCGCCAAGCTCGACCCCGAGACGCGCACCCTCACCATCACGTGGGTCGACGGCTCCCCGACGGCCGAGGTGGTGCTCGAGGAGGACGGGTCCCGGCGGTTCGTGCGCGTGCTGCACGAGCGCGTCCAGGCCTCGGTGGTGCACCGGGAGCAGGTGCCCCTGCCCCGCGGGGCCACCGTCCGCGTGGCCCTGCGGCGGGGGGCTGACGGGACCCTGCTCACCCAGGTGATCGGCGACGGTCGGGTCGACCTGTCCGACCCCGCCACGGTCGCCGCGGTCGACGCGGCCGAGGCACGGGTGCGCGAGGCCGCGGGTCTCGGCTGATCCCACGCAACGGTCTTGCGCCTGCCACCACGCCCCCGCACCACGTACCACGCCACTCGCGCCGGGGCGGTGTTCGAGGCACCCGAGGTCATCAGGTAGCATTGCGACCCGCGATCCCTCGTAGCTCAATTGGCAGAGCATCCGACTGTTAATCGGACGGTTACTGGTTCGAGTCCAGTCGAGGGAGCATAGACAACCCGAAGGAGGGCCCCGCTCACGTGGGGCCCTCCTTCTGGTTGTGGGTGATGCGCGAGGTCGGCGTCGGAGCACCCCTCGTCCCCGCAGCAACGACCAAAGTGCGCCTCCCTCCCGCGGGAGGGAGACTTGTTCGGTGGTTGACGACTTCACGACCCCGGCGCCCCTCATCTCGATCGGCGTCCCCGTCTACAACGGTGCGACCTTCATCGTCCCAGCACTCGAGAGCCTGCTGGCCCAGACGGTGCGGGACCTGGAGATCGTCATCTCGGACAACGGGTCCACGGACGCCACCGAGCGGCTCTGCCGGGAGGTCGCCGCCCGGGATGCACGCGTGCGGTACGTCCGCCAGTCGGCCAACCGGGGTGGTGCAGCGAACTTCAACGCGGTGTTCGCCCTGCGGCACCCCGGCGCGCTCTACTTCAAGTGGGCCGCGGCCGACGACCTCCACGAGCCCGACTACCTGACGTCCGTCCTGCGGGTGCTGGAGTCGGACCCGACGGTCGCCGTGGCGCACAGCGGCAGCGACGACGTCGACGAGCACGGCGCGTACGTGCGCGGGTGGCATGATCAGCCGCTGGAGGCCCACGACCCCGACGTCGCGACCCGGTTCGCCAGCCTGTCCCAGCGCAACTACCAGTGCTTCAGCATCTTCGGGCTCATGCGTGCCGACGTCCTGGCGGGCACGCAGGGCCTCGGGCTCTACTCCGAGTCCGACCGCGTGCTGCTCGCTGAGCTGTCCCTGCATGGACGACTGGTGGACGTCCCTGAGGTCCTCTTCCACCGGAGGCAGCACGCCGGCCGCTCCGTGCGGCAGTACCCCACCGCGCGGGAGCGCATCGCCTGGTTCAACCCTCGGCTCGTCGGACGCCCGGTGTTCCCGGAGTGGCGGTTGGGCCGGGGCTACCTCGAGGCTGTCCTGCGCGCACCGCTCTCGACCGTGGATCGGACGCGGTGCATGGCGCAGATGCTGCGCTGGACCCGCGTCCACACGCCACACCTCGTGCGCAACGTCCTGCGCAGCGCGGTGGACCTTGCCGCGGGACGAGTGACCTGGAGAGGGCCTCGTCTCCGCAGCACCCCTGGGTCAGGGCGCCAGCCAGCGGATGCAGCTCTGCCGTGAGGCCCTGAGCCCGGGACGGTTCGACGCGTCTCCCCGACTACTCGCGCGTGGCCTCGCGCAGCGAGCGACGCGTCTTCTCGAGCTCGACCAGCTCGGCGAAGGCGGCCTGGTACTCCTCGGCCTGGGCCACGGCGTCCATCCGTTGGAGACGCCCGCGGGCGTCGGCGATCTGGCGGGTCAGGCCCAGGTCCACCAGGGCGCCCACCACTCCGCGCACGTAGTCCTCGACGGCCTCGGGCCGGTCCTCGGGCAGCGGGGTGACCGCGAGCTCGGTCACCAGCGCGCCGACCGTGTCCCCGGCCTCGTCACGAACCCGCTCGACCCACGCGCCGTCGTCGGCCACCGCGGTCCCCAGGCCCCCGGCGGCCCGGATCGCCTCGTGCACCGCACGGAAGGCCGGCACCGTGAAGGCGTCACCGGCGAGGGCGTCGAAGGAGCCCACGTCCACCGCGCGCGGGTGCTGGAGCACCACCTCGAGGGCGTTGCGCTCGAGCTTGGCCACCGGATCGGTCCGGTCCGGGGCCAGCGGCCGGCTGCGCGCCTCCTGGCCGGGGTCGGGTCGCTCCCCGAAGTCCGATCGT
>NZ_JALPKN010000126.1 GCF_023630195.1 Actinotalea sp. C106
TGGGGCGGCCCTGGGCCGCCGCGGCTGGGGCGCCGCTGGGGGGCACTGGAGCCGATCTTCCGCCCCGGGCACCGCACGGCAGGACCCCGCGGCCCAGAGGGCTCGCGGGGTCCTGCCGTGCGGTGGGGTGGGTCCGGTCAGTGCGGCTGGTAGGGCGAGACGACGACCTCGACCCGCTGGAACTCCTTGAGGTCGGAGTAGCCCGTGGTCGCCATGGCCCGCCGCAGCGCGCCCACGAGGTTCAGGGTGCCGTCGGCCTGCTGACCCGGACCGAAGAGGATCTGCTCGAGGGTGCCCGCGGTGCCGACCTCGACCCGCTCCCCCCGCGGCAGCTCGGGGTGATGGGCCTCGGGGCCCCAGTGCCATCCCTGGCCGGGTGCCTCGGCCGCCCGCGCCAGGGCGGCACCGAGCATGACGGCGTCGGCCCCGCAGGCCACGGCCTTGACCAGATCCCCCGAACGCCCCACCCCGCCGTCGGCGATCACGTGGACGTAGCGGCCACCCGACTCGTCAAGGTAGTCACGACGCGCAGCGGCGACGTCGGCCACCGCGGTCGCGAGGGGGGCGTGGATGCCCAACGAGACACGGGTGGTGTGCGCGGCCCCGCCGCCGAAGCCCACGAGCACCCCGGCCGCGCCGGTACGCATGAGGTGCAGCGCGGCGGTGTAGGTCGCTGCGCCGCCGACGATCACGGGCACGTCGAGCTCGTAGATGAAGCGCTTGAGGTTGAGCGGCTCGGAGCGACCCGAGACGTGCTCGGCCGAGACGGTCGTGCCGCGGATGACGAAGAGGTCCACCCCGGCGTCGACCACGTGCTTCCAGTACTGCTGGGTGCGCTGGGGCGAGAGGGCGCCCGCGACCGTGACGCCGCTGCGCCGCACCTCCTGCAGGCGCTGGGTGATCAGCTCGGGGATGATCGGGGCGGAGTAGATCTCCTGCATCCGGGCGGTCGCCTGCTCGGGTGCCAGCTCGGCGATCTCGGCCAGCAGGGCCGTCGGGTCCTCGTACCGGGTCCACAGGCCCTCGAGGTCGAGGACGCCGAGCCCGCCGTGCCTGCCGAGGGCGACCGCGGTCTCGGGGCTCATCACCGAGTCCATCGGGGCCGCCACCACAGGCAGGTCGAAGTGGTAGGCGTCGATCTGCCAGCCGACCGAGACCTCCTCCGGGTCCCGCGTGCGGCGCGAGGGCACCACGGCGATGTCGTCGAAGGAGTAGGCCCGGCGGCCGCGCTTGCCGCGTCCGATCTCGATCTCGTTGCTCACGCGGACCAGGCTACCGGCGACGGAGGTCTACCGATCCCGGAGCGCCCGGCGTGGCCCGACGACGGTGTCGGTGGTGGCTGGCAGGCTGCTGAGCAGTCGGCAGGGAGGTCGTCATGGCATGGATCGAGGGTCCGGTGGTCGGGTTCGACACCGAGACGACCGGCGTCGACGTCGGTCAGGACCGGATCGTCACCGCCGCGGTGGTCCGCCGCGACGGTGACGAGACCTCCGTCACCTCCTGGCTGATCGACCCGGGGGTGGAGATCCCCGAGGGGGCGGCCGCCATCCACGGCATCACCACCGAGCACGCCCGCCGCTTCGGCCATGCCCCGGCCGGAGCCCTCGAGGAGATCGCGACCACGCTGAGCCGTGCTCTGGTGCGGGGCGAGCCCGTGGTGGCCTACAACGCCTCCTTCGACCTCTCCCTGCTCGACGCCGAGCTCAGGCGGTACGGGCTGGCCACCGTGCCCGAGCGCATCGAGCGCGAGGTCCGCGTCGTGGTCGACCCGCTGGTCCTGGACCGGAGCCTGGACCGCTACCGGCGCGGCAAGCGCCGGCTCGGGGACCTGTGCGCGTTCTACGGGGTGCAGAGCACCGCGGACCTCCACACGGCCGACATCGACGTCCTGGCCACACTGGACGTCCTGGCGGCGATCGCACGCCGCTACCCCGAGGTCGCCGAGACGACGCTGGACACCCTCCACGACCGCCAGATCCAGGCCCACCGCGACTGGGCCGAGGGGTTCAACGCCTGGCGGTCGCGCCAGGGCCTGACCGGCCCGGGGGCAGAGCTCGCCTGGCCGGTGAGGCTGCAGGAGCCTGCGCTGGTGTGAGCGAGGGGGCGCCTCAGCGGTCCAGGCAGAGCGGCCGACGCACCCGGTCGTAGACCTCAGGGTCGGCAGCGGCGATCAGACCGTCCTCGGGATGGCCAGGCCGGTAGTCGGTGGCGTCGAGCCGCCGGCTCACCCCGCCGACCTCGCGGACGAGCACCGCCCCCGGCACGTGGTCCCAGGGCCACGTGCGCCAGTACACGAGGGCGTCACGCTCGCCCAGCGCCAGCCGCGAGTACTCGTACCCGGACCACAGCCGCCCGCTCGTGACGAAGCCCTCCTCGAGCCCGCCGAACCTGGCGTTCACCGCAGACCGGACCTCGTCAGGCAGGTAGCCCGCGATCCCTACCCGCAACGGCCCGCCCGAGGGCGTGACCGACCGCGTCAGACGCTCACCGTTGCACCACGCCCCGGCCCCACGCTGCGCGACGAAGGTCTGCGCGTGCTGGGGCAGGCAGATCCAGCCAGCCACCGCCTCGCCGTGCTCGACCAGACCCACCATGACCGCGTGGTCGGGAGACCCCTCGACGAAGGCCTGGGTGCCGTCAAGCGGGTCCACCACGAGGACCCGAGGCTCCCCCAGCAGGGCCAGACGCCCGAGATCGGCCGAGGTCGCCTCCTCACCGACCACCGGCACCCCCGGGAGGATGTCGGCGAGCCCGGCGGTCAGGGCCGCCTCGGCAGCGGTGTCCACGACCGTCACCAGGTCACCCGGAGACTTCTCGGAGATCTCCCCGGCGGTGAGCTCACGGAACCGCGGCGAGACGACGGTCGCGGCCACGTGCTCGACGAGGGCGGTCACGGCGTCGACGTCGACGGCCGCTCCTGGGACGCGTGCCCCGCTCATCGGGAGGAGGAGTAGTTCGGGGCCTCGGAGATCATCTGCACGTCGTGCGGGTGCGACTCCTTGAGCCCGGCCGAGGTGATCCGCACGAACCGTCCACGCTGCTGCAGCTCGGGGATCGTGCGGGCGCCCACGTAGAACATCGACTGGTGCAGACCGCCCACGAGCTGGTGGGCGACCGCGCCGAGCGGACCTCGGTACGGGACCTGCCCCTCGATGCCCTCGGTGATGATCTCGTCGTCGGAGAGGTCGCCCTGGAAGTAGCGGTCCTTGGAGTAGGAGCGACGGTCGCCGCGGGACTGCATCGCGCCGAGGGAGGCCATGCCGCGGTAGCGCTTGAACTGCTTGCCGTTGACGAAGACGAGGTCCCCGGGGCTCTCGTCGCACCCGGCGAGCAGGCCGCCGAGCATCACGGTGTCGGCCCCGGCCACGAGGGCCTTGGCGATGTCCCCCGAGTACTGCAGACCGCCGTCCCCGATCACGGGGACCCCCGCGGGCTTGCAGGCCTTGGCGGCCTCGTGGATCGCGGTGACCTGCGGCACGCCCACCCCGGCGACCACGCGGGTGGTGCAGATCGACCCGGGCCCGACGCCGACCTTGACGGCGTCGACGCCGGCGTCGACCAGGGCCTGGGCCCCCTCACGGGTCGCGATGTTCCCGCCGATCACCTGGACGTGGCGTGTGGCGGGGTCGGACTTGATCCGGCGCACCATGTCGAGCATCAGTCGTGCGTGCCCGTTGGCGGTGTCGACCACGAGGACGTCGACCCCCGCCTCGACCAGGGCCAGCACCCGGTCCCAGGCGTCCCCGAAGAACCCGACGGCCGCAGCGACGACCAGGCGGCCCTCGGCGTCCTTGGTCGCCGAGGGGTACTGCTCGGTCTTGACGAAGTCCTTGACCGTGATGAGGCCCTGGAGCACACCGGCCTCGTCGACGATGGGCAGCTTCTCCACCTTGTGCCGGCCGAGCAGCGCGGCGGCGTCCTCACGGGCGATGCCCACCGGAGCGGTGATGAGGGGCTGGGAGGTCATGACCTCGTCCACGCGCAGCCGCGTGAAGTCCTCCCCCGGGACGAACCGGAGATCCCGGTTGGTGATGATGCCGAGGAGCCGTCGCTGGTCGTCGACCACGGGGAGCCCGGAGACGCGGTACTTGCCGCACAGCGCGTCGAGCTCGGCGAGGGTCGCGTCCGGGCTGACGGTGACCGGGTCGGTCACCATGCCCGACTCGGAGCGCTTGACCAGGTCGACCTGGTGCGCCTGGTCGGCGATGGAGAGGTTGCGGTGCAGGACGCCGACTCCGCCCTGACGTGCCATGGCGATCGCCATGCGCGCCTCGGTCACGGTGTCCATGGCTGCCGAGACCAGCGGCACCGCGACGGAGATCCCCCGGGTCAGGCGCGAGGTCGTGTCGACCTCGCTGGGCACGACGTCGGTCTCCCCGGGGAGGAGCAGGACGTCGTCGTAGGTCAGGCCGATCATCCCGAAGGGGCCGTCGGCGGTGGGCTCGGCTGCGGATGGGCTGGGCTCGGACGCGCTCACCCCGCGATAGTACGCACCAGGAGGCACCCCCCGGCACGTCCCCTCAGCGGATGAGGCCCGTGCGGAGCCCGATGGCGACGGCCTGGGCCCGGTCCGCGGCACCGACCTTGCGGAACAGCCGGCGCGCGTGGGTCTTGACGGTGTCCTCGCTGAGGAAGAGGTCGGCGCCGATCTGGGCGTTGGAGCGACCGTTGCTCATGCCCGTGAGGACCTCGAGCTCACGCTTGGTCAGCTCGAGGCCGTTGGGAGCCGTGGTGCGCAGCGGCACGACCGGCGCGAGGCCCTCCGTGCGCCCCTCGACCGGCCCACGGTCCCCTGCTGGGGAGCCCGACCCGGCAGGAGCACCCACGGGCCCGCCCTGGCGGGGTACGACGGTCCCCGAGAGGCTGTGGGCGGCGACGGCCGCGAGCTCGGAGCGATCGACGTCGGGGGCGAGGTAGCCCCGCGCGCCGAGGGCGATCGCCCGGTCGAGGGTGATCTCGTCCCCGGGGACGGCGAGCATGATGACGACCGCCGAGGCACCGAGGGTCCGCAGCCGACGCAGGGCCTCGATCGGGCCTGCACCGGGCAGGTGGGAGTCGAGCAGCACGAGGGCCGGGGAGCTCTTGCGGGCGAGGGCGAGGAGCTCCTCGGCCGTCGCGGCGCCCCGGGCCGGGCCCAGGGTGGGTACGCCGTGCGCGGCGGCGACGATCCGCTCACGGACGGTGGAGGACCCATGGCATACGACGACCCCTGCCATGATCTCTCTCTCTGTCGGTCTGACGGGGCGCGGGCCGACACCGCGACGCGTCGCGGGTGGCCTCGGGCCCCGGGCACGGGAAAACTCCGTGCCTCAGAGTCATCGGCTCCGGAGCCCGGGAACGTTAGCCCCCACGACGGGTGAACCCCGCGGGCCGATCACGACCGCCGTCAGCCAGCCCGTCGCGCCGTGACCGGGGTCAGCGGACGACGGCGAGGATCTCGTGGAGGGCGCCGGTGAGGGTCCGCACCCGGTGCACGTCAGCGCCGGCGGGGAGCGCGATCCGGCCAGCGCCTTCGAGGTGCACGAAGATCGGCACGTCAGGTCGCGAGCCCATCGACGGGGCCGGCCGGGGAGCGGCCTCGACCGCCGCGCTCACGGCCTCGACGCAGGGCGTGGCGCTGGTCCCGTCCTCGTCGGCGTGGATGTGCAGCAGGACGGCCTCGGGGCGCACCTGGGTGATCGCCGCGGTGACGGCCTCGGCGCGAGCCACCGACAGGACGCGGGCCTGGACGCCGTGCTCCTGGAGAGCCGTGGCCAGCACGTGGACCACGAGCTCTGCACCGGGGACGCAGCCGACGGCCAGGATCGTGGGGGCCGCGGCGTCGGTGCCCAGGGACATCCGGGAGGCGGTGACAGCCGCCCGGCTGCGCAGCTCGGCATAGGCGGCCGCGGTGAGTGCCGGACCGGCGCTCTCCCCCGGTCCGGCGACGGCGACCTCGTCCTCGAGGGCGTCGAGGGCAGGCTGGACGAGCTGGGTCCACCACGCGACGACGTCACCGGGGTGCACGCGGGCGAGCATCCAGCGGACGGCCGCGTTGTCGAAGTGCACGGCTGCGGCGACCAGGCCCGGGGGGTCCGGCGCCATCGGTCCCGCGTCGGCGAAGGCGTCCACGACTGCGGTCGCCCTGGCCTGGTCCGACGTCCCGGGCGTGCCGTCCCCACCGGCCGGCTGCGACTCGAGCGCCGTCCGTGCCGCATCCGAGGGGGCGACCCCCTCGAGGGTCAGCCGACGCATCACCAGCAGCCGCGACACGTCGGAGGAGGAGTAGCGACGGTGCGACCCGGCGAGGTGCTGCGAGGGGCCGAGGCCGTAGCGGCGGTCCCAGGTGCGCAGGGTGGCCGGCGCGACGCCGAGCCGGCGGGCGACCGCTGCGACCGTGAGCGAGGGACCTGGGGCTGAGGAGTTCGTGGCCGTTCCCTTCGTCGGGAGGGTGGGGGCGGTGAGCGGGGGTTCGCTCGGGCCACCCGGGGGTACGTGACGTCCGACTGCAGCGGCCATGAAGCGATTGTGCCCAGCACCTGACGCGCTCCGCCACTCAGTCTCGGAGAAGCCCCCGGACCGGCGGATCGGCGAACCACGTCGGTGGCATTCGACGACCAAGCAACCGCGCCAGAACGAAGAACCGTGAGCAAGGGGCTTGACCAACTTCTGAAGCGGTTCTAAGTTGGTCGTACTGCACGGCCCGCCGGCCCACGCCGAGCGATCCGCCGATCCACAGAATGACCCTGGAGGAACCATGACGGAGATCTCGCGCCTGCCCGGACCGGTGATGGACCTGTGGGAGTGGCAGTACGAGGGCAAGTGCCGCGACGCCGACCCGACGCTGTTCTTCCACCCCGAGGGCGAGCGCGGCTCGGCGCGCCGCCGCCGCGCCGAGGCGGCCAAGGCGATCTGCGCGACCTGCCCGGTGCTGAACGAGTGCCGCGAGCAGTCGCTCACGGTCCGCGAGCCCTACGGCGTCTGGGGCGGCCTCTCCGAGGAGGAGCGCGCCGCCGTCCTGTCCGAGCGACTGCGCAAGGCCGGCTGACCACCGGTCTGCCCGCCCCTCCCCAGGGCGACCACGTCGGGCTCCCCGACGACCAGGCCCCGTCCGATCCCGGGCGGGGCCTCGTCGTGCCTGGCGGGCTGCCGCGGCTCACGCTGGAACACTCGGGCGGTGACGACATCGAGCGAACCTGCCGTACGACGCTGGGAAGCGCGGACGGAGCTGCCCCTAGCTGGCGCAGCCCTCCTGTTCCTCGTCGCCTACGCGATACCGATTGCCCGACCCGACGTATCCGACGAGCTCCGTCTCGCCTGCACCTCCGTCGTTCTGGTCACCTGGGCCCTGGTAGGAATCGACTACGTCGTGCGCCTCAGCCTTGCCCGGCATCGACTCGCCTTCGTGCGCCGACACCCACTCGATCTCGCCGTGATCTTGCTGCCGATGCTCCGGCCACTGCGCCTACTCCGCCTGGTCACCGTTCTGGCTGTGCTCAACCGCACCGGCGCGCACGGGTTACGTGGACGTGTTGTGGTCTACGTCTCAGCTGGCACCGCGATCATCCTCCTGGTCGCAGGGCTTGCGATCACCGACGCCGAGCGCGGTGCGCCCGGGAGCCTTATCACCGACCTCGGCGACGGACTCTGGTGGGCCGTCACGACCATGACGACCGTCGGTTACGGCGACACGTATCCGGTCACGACGACGGGCCGCCTCATCGCACTCGCACTGATGCTGGGCGGGATCGCGTTGCTCGGCACCGTGACGGCCACCCTGGCATCCTGGCTCGTCGAGAGCGTCGAAGACGAGACCAGCACCGATGGCGCAGCAACCCGGGCTGAGATCGAGGCACTGACTGCGGAGGTGCAAGCTCTGCGTGCAGCCCTGACGCCCAACGACCGAATCGGGCACGACGAAGCCCCGGCCCCCGGCGTGAACCGGTGACCGGGGCTCCTAGGCTCCCGAGGGGACCTCAGGCGGTGACGACCGCCAGGATGTCGCGGGCCGAGAGGATGAGGTACTCCTCGCCGGCGTACTTGACCTCGGTGCCGCCGTACTTGCTGTAGATGACCTTGTCACCCACGGTGACGTCGAGCGGCACACGGTTGCCGTTGTCGTCGACGCGACCGGGACCGACAGCCAGGACCTCGCCCTCCTGGGGCTTCTCCTTGGCTGTGTCCGGGATGACCAGACCGGATGCCGTCGTCTGCTCTGCCTCGAGCGTACGGACGACGACCCGGTCCTCGAGCGGCTTGATGGAGACCGACACAGCGGACCTCCCCTTCGCAATCGTGGTGACGGATGGTGGACGTGCGTCGGTCGCAGGGCCTGGACCGCCCGTCGTCGCGGGTGCCGGCCAGCCCGACCGTGCGACCGGTCGTTCTGGCACCCTCCGAGGAGGAGTGCCAGCACTGAATCTAGGCTGCCGTTAGCACTCGGTCAACACGAGTGCCAGCGATCGGCGGCGAGGCGTCACCACGTGCGAGGATCGACCGCGTGGATGCCGCCGGTCTGACCCAGCTCCTGAGCCCGGACGGCTGGGCCCTGCTCGGCGCCCTGCCGCCGTACGACGAGGCCCGGGCGATGGCCCTCTCCGACCGGCTCCGCCGCGACGGCGTGAACCCGGACCTCGTCTCGGCCGCCCTGACCCAGTCCCGCCTGCGCGCCAGGGCGAAGGACAAGTTCGACGACTTCGCCGACGGCATGCTCTTCACCCAGGCAGGTCTCGAGCAGTCCACCCGCCTGGTGGTCGGCGCCCGGCACGCGCGCCGCTACGCCACCGCAGGCTGCACCCGGGTCGCTGACCTCACCTGCGGGATCGGCGGGGACGCGATGGCGATGTCGGCCCTGGGCCTGGCCGTGCTGGGGGTCGAGGTCGACGAGATGACGGCGGCGATCGCCACGGTCAACCTGCGCCACTTCCCCGAGGCCGTCGTCCGGCACGGGGACGGCCTCGCCCTCGACCTCGCCGCCGAGGGGGTCGACGGCGTCTTCGCCGACCCGGCCCGCCGCAGCGCGAGCGGGC
>NZ_JALPKN010000127.1 GCF_023630195.1 Actinotalea sp. C106
GGCGGCCAGGCCCACCACGGCCGCGGCGATAAGCACCCAGGTCGGCACCGGTTCGCGGCCCGCCGCCCAGAACTGCGCGAAGGGGCCCGGGGGCTCGGTGGCCCGGCGGGGCAAGGTCGCGGGTGGCAGGGTCGCCGCCCGCGTCGGCGTTGCCCCTGGGAGGGGCTGACCACCCGCCGGCACCGACGCAGAGGGAGTGCTGCTGGCCTCGGACGGGGTCCCCTGGTCGCTCATGATCGAGACGTTAGAGACTCACGGCCTGGTGCGGCGGCGTATCGCGCGGGAATCGCGGGCAGGTTGTGTGCGGCCCTGTGGAGAAGCTGTGCGGTCATGGGACGGTGATGCCGTGCTCCTCGAGGTAGGCGCGCTGCTTCTCGAGCGCCTCGAGCTCCATGGCTCGCTGTGCGGCGTAGTACTCGCCGTTCCGCGCCAGGTCGGCCGCCTGCTCTGCCGCGTCCAGGTCACCCATGCGTTGGACGAGGTCGAGGCTCTCCTTGCACGTCACATCCACGAGCCCGATGCGGACCTGCTCGTCGAGAGGGGCGTCAAGCACATCTTCGGGCAGCCACCCGTGGTCGAGCTCAGGCGGACGTACCCCGCTCTCAGTGAGGCACCGCTTCCACTCCGAGTAGATCGCGCGACCCTCATCGGTGTCCAAGCCCGATCCCCACCCGAGGCTCCCTGGCGCCCTCGCAACCTCGTCGAGCGCATCGAGGTCGAGCCCCAGGCCCGCGTCGACGAGTGCGCTCTCGCACTCGGCGATGGCGTCGACCTCCTCGTCCCCCAGCTGCCTTCCGTCCTCGGCATAGGCAACGTGCTCCAGCAGGGGGCGATACCCCTCGTCACGCACGTCACTGGACCGCCAGACGCCGTAGGGCTGCTTCCTCGAGGGGGAGTCCTGGACTGGTAGAGGGCCGTCGAATTCCCAGAGGTCGCTAAAGCCCTGGTCTTCCATGCAGCGTGACATGAAGTGGCGGTGCGCGTTCTGGCCGGCGGCCCGATCATGCGGCTCGAGGTCGAGCTCGTCCATCGGCATGGTGATCGTGCCGGCCTCGCGGTCCACCAGCGCCCGGGGCACCGGGGTCACCGTCTCGTTCGGCGAGGGCACCGCCGGCGCCACGGGCTCGTGGTCCGGTGCGAGCGCGGCGACCGCCGGGTAGGCCCCCACGGCGAGCACCACCACGACCCCCACGGCGCCCGCCGCCCGGGCGAGGCGCCGGCGTCGTCCCGCGCGCAGGACACCGACGCGGTCCACTGTCACGGGTGGCTGGACGTCGGCGAGCCCACGCAGCCGGTCCCGAATCACGTCGTCGTCCATCACTTCTCCTCCACCCGTCCCACGGAGAGCCCCTCGGCCCCGCCCAGCACCTCGCGCAGCTGCCGCAGACCCCGCGCGGCAGCCGACTTCACCGACCCGACGGAGATGTTGAGGTCATCCGCCACCTGCTGCTCGGACAGGTCGAGCACGTACCGCAGGACGACGACGCGACGGCGCTGCGGGCTCAACCGGGCCAGCGCCCTGACCAGCACGTCACGTTCCGCGTGCTCATCCTGGGCCCTGGCCCCGTACGCGCTGGCCGCACCGGACGTTGGCGGCTCGGCCATCTCCTCAGGGGCGACGAGGCTCTCTCGTCGGCGTCGCCGCCACATGTCGATCCGTGCGTTGGCGAGGGTGCGCCGCGCGTACGCCAAGGGATCCGTCGCTCGGGCGCGGGGCCAGGCGACGTAGGTCCGGACGAGCGTCTGCTGGACGAGCTCCTCAGCCCGGTGCCCGTCACCACACAGCAACCACGCCGTCCGGCTGAGGAGCGGTTCCGCCTCGGCCATGAACGCGGAGAACTCCGCGTCCCGCGCCCACCGGGCGCGAGCGCCGTCGGAGTGCTCGACCACCACCGGCTCCACGGAGGCCACCGGCACGTCCTCACCCACCGTCACCCCGCTCACCCATCCACCGCCGTGTCCATGTCCTATACACGCACCACCGGCCGTCGGAGTTGCCTGCGGTGAGGATCCTCTTCGTCAGCCTCGTCGACCGGTTCGACCTGAGCAGCCGCCTCCATCACGGTCGCGGCGTTCGTGGAGTCGTGGACCGGCCGAGCCGCAGCGCCTCAGCTCGGGACGAGGGTGTTCGCGAAGATCTGCCAGGCCAGGAGGGTCTTCGCGACGAGGCTGGCGGTGATGTACGCGCGCTCGCCGCGGAGGTAGTCCACGAACCTCCCGACGGGCCGGTACTGCAGCCACTGGATGAGCGCGAAGACGTTGAAGAACACGAAGATCGACACGATGATCCCGTAGACGAACCCCGGCGGCTCGGCCCCGCTCGTGGACCCCGGAGAGACCACGTAGACGAGGATCGCGAGCCACGGGACGGCTCCCGCGATGCAACCGAAGGCGAACGGGAGCCACCCGCCGTCGCCGGGCGTGTGGTACTTCTCCTGCAGCCAGCCAAACAGGATCATCGAGGCGTTCGCCCCGGCGAGCCCGAGCAGCGCGGCGACGTCGGTGATCCCGGTGATCTGCGCGATGAGGACGATCATCAGCGTGCTGGAGAGGGAGTACTCGACCCAGCGGAAGTAGTTGTGACCCTGCGTGAGGCCGGCGGTGTACCGGCCGAAGCCCCAGGGCGAGGCGACGATCGCGTGGAACAGCGCCGAGAGCGCGAAGAACCCGGCCACGGCCGGTCCGAGCGGCAGCTCGAGGATCTCCACCTGCTCACCGCCTGGGGTCCCGGGAGGGCCCGCCAGGTAGGTGGCCGTGACCGGTAGCGCGAAGTCGTTGGACAGGACCACGACGACGACCGCCTGGACGGCGTGGGCGAGCGCCGCGATCACGTTGTAGCGACGCAGGGCATGCAACCGCGGGGTCAGGTCCGCCGGCGAGGGCGCGACGTCGGCCGGCGGTCGGGTGGTCTTCGCCATGGGACGGGCTCCTGCGCTCGCCGCCGCGCCCCGGCCGTCCCGCGACACCTGCGGAGCTCCACGCTATCCGCGCAGGCGGGCGGGTGCCCGGTCATCGGTCGCTGGGCACGACAAAAGCCCCTGGCCTGCGGTGAGCAGTCCAGGGGCCTTCGTGCGGAGCCGCCTATCAGAATCGAACTGATGACCTTCTCATTACGAGAAGGATGCACAACGCCCTGACCTGGGATTTTGACCTGTGCATGGTGTGCGTAGGGTGCAGGCAGCGTGCTCAACGCGAGGGCTGCTGAGGTTCTGCGTGCAACGCCGGGGCTTGATGGTCACCGCGCTCCGAGGGGTCTTCGATCCGAGCCGACCCTGCCGATGCCTACCGCGCCACCGCCCGGTCGCGCCGAAGTCGCGGGGAGCCCCACACCCGGATCTGCCGAAGAGCGTGCTCTCACGCGCACGTCGGTGCACCCGCTTCACGACCGGGAGACCGTCAGGGGCGGGTCACCGGGGAGCGGCATGTCCGTGCTGACTGTGCGCGACTCCTCCTGCCTGGCCGGCTCTCTGCCACCCTGGCGTCGTGGCACATCATGATCGGGGGGCGAGAGGCCCGTTTGCCGAGCACCTGGCGGATCTGGTGGGGCTGCCCGTCTGGAGCCCACGTCAGGGGCACGGGAGCTTCCTCACGTTCGACTTCGGCGACTCGCGGCTCGACGCTTCGGGTCACGTCGACCGTGGCGCGTGGCATCTGTGGATCCAGATGGCCGCGTGGCGCATCGAAGACGCGAGCACCGTGCTCGCGGGCTGCGAGGACACCGGAGAGCTCATCGCTGTTGCGTTGGCCGTCATCGACGGGCGAGAACTCACATCTATCACCGCCACGGGCCCTGCGCTGGACACGGTCTTCTCGTTCTCGGACGTGCACCTGCGGACCTTTGGTCTGTCCTCGCGGCCGAGCGAGGACGATCGGCTCGACAACTGGTGGCTCTTCCGTCCCGACGACCAAGTGCTCGCCGTCGCCAAGGGCGGGACGTGGACCCTGACGCCGGCCGACGCCGCGTGACTCAGGGCGGTCAATCGAAGGCCAAGTCGGCGGTCATCGGCGCACGGTCATGCCGCAGAGCAGCACAGCCTGCGAGCCTGCGGCCCGTCGGTGAAGGCAGGTCGGTAGTTGTCAGACCCGCAGTAGGCTCCGCGGCATGGAGCGCGATCGCACGGCGACGGTCGTCGTCCTCAGCGCCGCAGTGATGCTCGTTCCGCTCGCGGCCTGCTCGGGGCCCGATGGCGGCGCTGGGCTGGTCGAGGGCGGCCCGATCGCCTACGTGACTCCCAGCTCGGACGCTGGCGACGGCGCTCTCCTTGAGGGAGCGGTCAGCGTCAACGAGACCTGTGTGCTCATCGTGGACGAGTTCGGCCAGACCTGGCTGCCGGTGTTCCAACGCCCGCGCACCACGTGGGACGGCACGACGCTCACCTACAACGGCGAGCGCTACACCGATGGAAGCCACATCCGGCTCGGTGGCGGTGGCAGCGCCGGCACCGGTAGCGCCGACTACGCCCCTGAAGGGTGCGAGTTCGACTATGCGTTCTACGTCGGCCCCTGACCCGACGCATACCGCACGGTCGTGCCGCACCAAAGGGTTGGCCGTGCTCGCCCGCGGGCCGGCCGCCGTCCTGCCGCCGGTGAGCACGGTGCCTTAGCGGTTGGGGTAGGGAGCGATGTCGGCCTGCCACTCATCTGCTGCCGAGAGAAGTCGGGCGCGGCTCATCTTGAGCGGGAGTGCGTACTCGTAGAGGTTCGGGGCCGGGTTGGGCATGGAGCCCGGTTCCATGGGTCCGGATTCCAGCGAGAGGTGTACGCGGAGCACGAGCTCGTCGGCGCTGATCTCCGCAACGCTGAACGCAAGGTTGGGCTCGGTGAACCAAAGGAGCCCGTCGTCCTCGGACGGTTCGTCCGTGGGCGCGACGTCGCCTCGGCTCGCGGCGGATAGCCACCCCTGGAGTTCGACGCAGTCCCACGTCGTCAGGCATGGGTCGTGGAACGACCAAGACTCACCGGTCGCGGTGCGCACCTCGCCTCGCACCAGAAGCCAGTTCGCGTCCCAGTCGCCTGGTGGTGCAGAGCCGCGACCGAACTGGTAGCCGGTGGGCCGTAGGGCCACACGGGCGCCGTCCTCCGAGTGCAGATTCACGCCCCGAGCGTGTCAGATCCATAGGGGTAGCGCAGGCCGCTCCGGTGCACGGTCATGCCGCATAGGGAGCGTCGCCGCGGCGGCCTTCCGCGTTGTCATCGGCGTCGGACGGTCCCGGGCTAACCTCGTTGGGTGTCCTCCAGGGCCGATCGGAAGAGAGCGCGCGATGCCGTGGCGACTTACCACGAGGTCCAGCTCGCGGCGCTGGTGGAGCGCGTCGCTGCAGCGGTCGACGGCTTCCGCGCCGGCCAGCTGGATGCGTTCCAGGTCGACCAGGTCCTGCTCCACTACTCCCGGGCAGCGAAGGAGCTGTGGAAGTTCTGCAACGTCGACGATGTCGAGCTCGCCGCGACCGCAGTGCGCGAGCAGGTGCACCTCGACTGGTGGGAGCGCGGGGCGCCACGGGGTCGATCGTGACCCGGCCGCGCGCAGGTCTCGAAAAGCGGTCATGCTCTCCTCTATCGCGGCACGCGTCGCGGACGAGATCAGCTGCTGACCCCTCAGCGATGCCCATCGCGCCTCGACGAACCCGCGCGGATCTGCCGCACGGCGTGTACCGATGTGCGTGCAGTTCACAGGGGGCCAGGAGCGATGGCGACCTGACCGTCGAGCAGCGGGATGGGGGTCGTCCCGGCGACGACCACGCAGGCTCGCTCCCACGGGCGTTGCGCCTGCAAGAAGCGCAGCTCCTGGGCCATCCACTCGTGCCAGAACGCGACGGTCTCCTCGGCGTCTCCGTTGACGCCCTGCGAGATGTCACGGGCGATACCCCGCTCCTCGGCCACGGCGAGGTCGGACTGCACCCACACCGTCGCATCGATCAGGTCACCCAGCTCTCGCTGGCTGGCTCCGACACCTTCGACGACGACGAGGTCCAGACCCGCAGGTACCTCGATCGTCCCGTCCCTCGCGTGCTGCGCCCATGCAGGTGGGCGAAAGGACACGCCCTCCCCCCGGCGCAAGGGCCGCAAGACGTGATCGGCCAGCAGGTGACCCCACGCGAAATAGGGCTCGTGCCAGGCGATGTCGTCGGTGTGGACGATCGCTGAAGGACTCACCTGCCGGCACAGGCGCTCAGCCAGCGTCGACTTCCCCGACGCGCCGCGTCCATCCACGGCCACGACTCGCGGCCGACCTGTCGGCGCTCCGGCCGCCTGCAACAGCAGCGCTATGAGAACTCCTTCAGGCACTGCTCTCCACGGGCCGGCAGCAGGCTCTCCCACGGGCAAAGTCATGGACATGGGTGTCATCCTTCTCCACCTCGTGTCGCTCGCGGGAACCCACGGCACCGATCGAACCGACGCAGAGCTCACTCCGCCGACCGCAGCCGCCCGGCTCTGACGCACTGAAGACGGCTACGCTCGCCTGGATCTGGCTCACTTCTTGACCGACGACCGTCTCATCGTGAGCGTTGGGAAAAGCCCCTGACCTGGTGTTTCATCCTGCGGTCCCGGCGGGAGCGGCCACAAGAGAACCGCTCGCGGGCAACGAGCGTGCAACGGCATCGGGAACGATGCACGACGAACCATCACTGGCCCGTGTTTGCGCAGGTCAGAGCCATATGTGCGGAGCCGCCTATCAGAATCGAACTGATGACCTTCTCATTACGAGTGAGACGCTCTACCGACTGAGCTAAGGCGGCGTGCCGTCGGCACCGGGGCGCACGACGAGCGGGGCCTACTGTACCGACCGTCGGGCGCTGGTCCAAAGCGGGTCAGCAGACCAGCCCGTCGGCCGGCAGCTCGCCGTCGACCAGGTAGTCGTCGACGGCGTCGGTCAGGCACTGGTTGGCGCGCCCGTAGGCGGTGTGCCCCTCGCCCTCCCAGGTGACGAGCACCCCGGACTCGAGCTGCTCGGCGAGGGCCTCGCTCCACACGTAGGGGGTCGCCGGGTCGCCCGTGGTGCCGACCACGAGGATGGGCGGGGCGCCCTCGGCGGCGATCGGTCCGCGCTCCCCGACCGGGGCGACCGGCCAGGACTCGCAGCCGATGCCGAGGGCGAAGTCGCGGCCGAAGGTCGGCGCCTGGGCAGCGACCTCGTCGGCGAAGGCCTCGAGCTCGGCGAGGTTCCTCGAGACCACCGGGTAGTCGAGGCAGTTGATCGCGTTGAAGGCGACCATCTGGTTGGACTGGTACTCCCCCTCGACGGTGCGGTCGAGGTAGGCGTTGGCCAGGTCCACGAAGTACGTGCCGGTGTTCTCGGTCATCGCCTCGGTCAGCGCCATGGTCAGCAGGGGCCAGTACTCGTCGTTGTAGAGGGTGACGACCACGCCGTAGAAGCCCAGCACGGCGTCGAGCTCGACGCCGTAGGCCGTCTCGAGGGGGCGCCGTTCGATGCGGTCGAGCAGCTCGGCGATCTGCGCCTTGCCGTCCTCGACGCTCCCGGTCAGCGGGCACTCGGCTCCGGCCTGGCAGTCCTCGACGTAGGCGGTGAGGGCCGCCTCGAAGCCCACGGCCTGACCGATGACGAGCTCGTCGTTGCTCGTCGAGGGGTCCAGCGCGCCGTCGAGCAGCAGACGACCGACGTTCTCGGGGAAGAGGTCCGCGTAGGTCGCGCCGAGGAAGGTGCCGTACGAGAAGCCCGCGTAGGCGAGCTTCTCGTCGCCCAGCACTCCGCGCAGCAGGTCGAGGTCGCGGGCGGCGCTCACCGTGTCGACGTTCTCCAGGAGGGGGCCGGTCTGCTGCAGGCAGCCCTCGCCGAAGGCCCGGAGGGTCTCGCGGGCCGTGTCCAGGTCCTCCTGGGTGTCCAGCGGCGGGTCGGCGAGCAGGAAGGCGTCGACCGTCGCGTCGTCCCCGCAGCTCACGGCCGTCGAGTCACCGACCCCGCGCGGGTCGAAGCCGACGACGTCGTAGGCCTCGAGGAGCCGGTCGCTGAAGATCTCGGTCGCGTACCCGACGAAGCCGGCGCCCGAGGATCCCGGCCCGCCCGGGTTGATGAGCAGGGAGCCGAGGCGCTGCTCGGTCGAGCCCGTGGTGGCCGAACGGCTGAGGGCGAGCTCGATACCACCGGCGTCGAGGTCCTCCCAGTCCAGGGGCGCCTGCACGGTCGCGCACTCGAGCTCCCCGCACTCGGACCAGGCGACCTCCTGGCCGTAGTACTCCTCGACGGTGCCGAGCGCGGGCGCTGCCGTGCCCTCCGGGGTGCTCTCGGGGTCGGGGGTGGTCTGCTCGACCGGCGCGACGCACCCGGCCAGGGCGAGGGCCATCCCTGCGATCGCTGCCGTGGGTCCCCAGGGACGACGGCGAGGGCGCGGCGCGGCGGGGCCGACGAGGGGCAGGGCGGGGGTGAGGGCGTGCGGCACGGGGTAACGGTAGCCAATGGACCTGGGAGGTCCGGCACGCTCATCCCTGCGGGCGCCGACCTCAGCCCTGCGGACCCTGGCCTCAGCCCTGGGGGCGGAGCGCGACGGCCATCGCCTCGATGGCCAGCAGCGGGGCGACGTTCCCCTCGAGCCGCGTGCGGGTCTCCCCGATGGCGTCCATGCGACGGATCGTCTGCTCGGGGGTGCTCTCCGCGGCGAGGCGGCGCACGTCGGCCTCCTGCGCAAGGTTCACCAGGCCGACCTCAGCCCCGAGCTGGACCACCAGCACGTCGCGGTACAGCGACAGCAGGTCGAGCAGAGAGCGGTCGAGCATGTCCCGCTGCGCCCGGGTCGCGCGGCGCTTCTGGTCCTCCTCGAGCTGGCGCACCTGGGCGCGCAGGCTCGGCGGCAGGGTCTGACCGCCCTCGGCCCCCAGCGTGTGCAGCAGGGCCGTCTTCTCGGCGGCGTCCCGGTCGGCGCTCGCAGCCTTGGACTCCGCGGTCGCGACCTCGACCAGGTCGGCGGCGGCGAGCACGGCGTCCCCCACGCCGCGGATCGAGGCCGCGAGCTCGAGGGTCCCGTTGCGCGGCGTACGGGCCTCAAGTCGGGGG
>NZ_JALPKN010000128.1 GCF_023630195.1 Actinotalea sp. C106
CGGGAGGCTCGGCGTCGTCGCGAGGCGGCTCGCCGACGGGTCCGAGGCCTGGCGCGCCGCGATGCCGCCCGGGACGGCAGGGCTCGCCGTCGTCGAGAGGCGGCTGGTCGCGTGGACGGGGGACGCCGTGGTGGGGCTGGGGACCGCCGGGTGACGTCGTCCAACGCCTTGTTGGACGAATCGAGCGTGACGTGGGCGAGCGTGGGCACGGTGTCCGCGAGCCCACCGCGCCGACAGTGGCGCGCACTCCTCCGCGATCCGCCGGCTCATGGCTGCCCTCGTCTACGACGACGCGTCCAAGATGAAGGCGGGCCAGTCCCGGGTACTCCTGGCGTCCATGGACGACGAGACCAAGTACGGCCCTGAGGTCCACCGCCTGGGCTTCGGGGAAGCCGTCGGCAAGGGCCTGCTGACCGACTACAAGGTCCCTGGTCGGCGGTGGACCGTTCGCCCCGTATGGCCCTGACCTGCACGGATGCGGGAACGACGAAGCCCCGGCCACCATCGGTGGACCGGGGCTGTGCAGGGTGCCCGCGGCAGGAATCGAACCTGCGGCCTTCTGCTCCGGAGGCAGACGCTCTATCCCCTGAGCTACGCGGGCGGGGCGGTGCAGAACACTACCAGCCCTCGCTGGTCGGGGACGACGCGCTCACCCCGCCTGCTCCTCGGCCGCGAGGTCCACCTGGTCGGTGCCGATGAGGTCGGACAGGTAGTCGTCGATCTCGGCCATGGCCGAGACCGCGTCCGCCGCGGCGATCGCCTCGACCAGGGCGTCATGGGAGTCGTCGTCGTGCACGGGGTGCTCGAAGTTGAAGCGGATGTTCTCGCCGATCGCGTCCTGGAGGTTCTCGTAGAGCGCGAGCAGGACGGGGTTGTGCGCGGCCTGGGCGATGGTGCGGTGCAGCGCGAGGTCGGCGGTCACCATCGCGTCCAGCTCGCCGCTCGCGTAGGCCGAGGCGCGGGTGTCCCGCAGCCTGCGCAGCTCGGTGACCTGCTCGGGGGTGCGGCGCTGGGCGGCCAGTCGGGCGGCCTCGACCTCGAGGCTGCGGCGGACCTCGAGGACGTCACGCTGGTGCGCCCCGGCGATCTGGCGGCCCATCGCGTTGCCCAGCTCGGAGTTCGACAGCACGTAGGTGCCCGAGCCCTGCCGTCGCTCGAGCATCCCGGCATGGACCAGGGACTGGACAGCCTCCCGGACGGTGTTGCGACCGACGCCGATGAGCTCGGTCAGCTCTGGCTCGGCGGGGATGCGGGTGCCGACCTCCCACGCACCCGAGGTGATCTGCTGACGCAGGCGGCCGACGGCGAGGTCGATCAGGTTGGTACGGCGGGTCATCCCAGCTCCGGGTGTGAGGGTGAGAGGCAGTCAACACCGAGGGAGCCCCTCGGCGCATCTCTCGCGGGATGGAGGATGATGATCTCGATGCCAGCCCTACCGTCCGCGCCCGCGCCCTGGCGCGGACGGATCCTCGTGCTGCTGGGCATCCTTCTCGTCGCCCTGAACCTGCGGATCGCGGTGGCGTCGGTCTCACCGATCCTCGACGTCGTGCGACGGGACGTCGCACTGACCGCCGCGGAGGCAGGCCTCCTCGGCACCGTCCCGGTGGTGTCCTTCGCGCTGTTCGGCTCCCTGGCCCCGCTCGTGGCGCGCAGGATCGGGCTCGAGCCCAGCCTGGTGGTCGCGATGCTGCTCTCGGCCACGGGCGAGGTCGTGCGGTCGACGACCGAGACCTCGGCCGGGTTCCTGGGCTGGTCGGTGATCGCCCTGGCCGGCATGGGGATGGGCAACGTCCTCCTCCCGCCGACGGTCAAGCGCTACTTCCCGGACCGGATCGGGCCCGTCACGGCGCTGTACTCGGTCAGCATGTCGATCAGCACGGCGACGCCGCCGCTGCTTGCCGTGCCGCTCGCGGCCTCGCTGGGCTGGCGGGTCTCGCTCGGCTCGTGGGCCGTCGTCGCCCTCCTCGCGACCGTGCCGTGGGTGGTCGTCGTGCTGCGGTCGGTGCGCGCCCGGGGGGCGCTGCGGCAGATCCTGCTCCGCGCCCCGCAGGACACACCTGCCCTGACCTCGCGCCACCGGGGTGCTGGGCGGGTCTGGCGCAGCCCGCTCGCGTGGGCCCTCGCGGTGACCTTCGGCATGAACTCGCTCAACACCTACGTGCTCCTCGCGTGGCTGCCGCAGATGCTCGTGGACGTCGGGCTGGGGAGCGAGGTCGGCGGTCTGTGGCTCGCCCTCTTCGCGATCCTCGGGCTGCCGGCCTCGCTCGTGGCCCCGATGCTCGCGGTCCGCGTGCGCAACCCGTTCGTCGTCGTCGCGGTGTTCGCCTCGTGCTTCGTCGTGGGCTACCTGGGGCTGTGGCTCGCCCCGCTCGCCGCCCTGCCGGTCTGGATGGTGCTGCTGGGCCTGGGGCCGGGCACCTTCCCGCTGCTGCTCGCCCTGATCAACCTGCGCACCCGCACCTCGGCGGGGGCCTCGTCCCTCTCGGGGTTCGCGCAGGGGGTCGGGTATGCGCTCTCGGCCGCGGGTCCGGTGCTCGCGGGGGTGCTCTACGAGGCGACCGGCGGGTGGGCGGCGACCTTCGCCATGCTCCTGGCCACGGTGGGGGTGCTGGTCGTCGCGGGCGCGGTGACCTGCCGCCCGGTGATGCTCGAGGACACCTGGCTCCCGCGCACCCGAGGCTGACTCGGAGGCCGCCGTGCCCCTGCGCAGGGAGCAGGCGCAGGGGCACGGCGCAGGGGCCGGGCGGGGCTCGGTACCCTGGCACGGTGACCCCTGCTGAGCTCTCCGCGGCGCTGCGCGCCCTGCTGACCGACGCCGTCGACGACGGCACGCTCCCGCTCTCCCCGGCAGACCTGCCGGCCACGGTCACCGTCGAGCGACCCCGGTCCCGCGAGCACGGGGACTGGGCGACCAACGTCGCGATGCAGCTCGGCAAGAAGGCGGGGATGTCCCCCCGCGCCCTGGCCGAGCTCCTCCAGGCGCGGCTGCTCGCCCTGCCCGGGGTGAGCGCCGTCGAGGTCGCCGGGCCGGGCTTCCTCAACATCACGCTGGACGCCGCTGCCGCGGGCGAGCTCGCCCGCACCGTGGTCGAGGCAGGGACCGCCTTCGGGCGCAACGAGACCCTTGCCGGGGAGCGGATCAACCTCGAGTTCGTCTCGGCCAACCCCACCGGGCCCATCCACATCGGCGGGGTCCGCTGGGCCGCCGTCGGTGACTCCCTCGCGCGGATGCTCGAGGCCTCGGGAGCCCAGGTCACCCGGGAGTACTACTTCAACGACCACGGCGCCCAGATCGACAGGTTCGCCCGGTCGCTGCTCGCCAGGGCCCGGGGCGAGAAGGCCCCCGAGGACGGCTACGGCGGGCAGTACATCAGCGAGATCGCCGAGGAGGTCACCGAACGCCGACGTGCCGAGGGGCTGCCCGCGCCGCTCACCCTGCCGCAGGACGAGGCCCAGGAGGTGTTCCGCGCGGTCGGCGTCGACCTGATGTTCACCGAGATCAAGGAGCGGCTGCACCAGTTCGGCGTCGACTTCGACGTCTACTTCCACGAGGACTCCCTGCATGCCTCGGGCGCGGTCGAGAAGGCCGTGGCGCGTCTGCGCGAGCTCGGCCACATCTTCGAGGCCGAGGGTGCGACCTGGCTGCGGACCACGGCCTTCGGGGACGACAAGGACCGCGTGATCATCAAGTCCGACGGCGATGCGGCGTACATCGCGGGGGACCTCGCCTACTACCTGGACAAGCGCGAGCGAGGCTTCGACCGGGTCATCATCATGCTCGGGGCCGACCACCACGGCTACATCGGTCGGATGATGGCCATGTGCGCGGCCTTCGGCGACACCCCGCACGTCAACCTTGAGATCCTCATCGGTCAGATGGTCAACCTGGTGCGCGAGGGGCAGCCGGTCCGGATGTCCAAGCGTGCGGGGACCGTGGTGACCATCGACGACCTGGTCGACGCGGTCGGCGTGGACGCAGCGCGCTACTCCCTGGCCCGGTCCTCGACCGACTCGATGATCGACCTGGACCTCGACCTGCTGACCCGGGCCAGCAACGAGAACCCCGTCTTCTACGTCCAGTACGCGCATGCCCGGACCGTCAGCGTGGGGCGCAACGCCGGGGACCTCGGGGTGAGCCGCGCGGACGGGTTCGACCCGGCCCTGCTGGACCACACGACCGAGTCGACGCTGCTCGCGGCCCTGGGGGAGTTCGGCCGGGTGGTGGCTCAGGCCGCCGAGCTGCGCGAGCCGCACCGCGTGGCCCGGTACCTCGAGGAGCTCGCTGGCGCGTACCACAAGTGGTATGACCAGCGCCGGGTCACCCCCTTCGGGGACGAGCAGGTCACCGACACCCACCGCACGCGGCTCTGGCTCAACGACGCGACCCGTCAGGTGCTGGCCAACGGCCTCGGGCTGCTCGGGGTGAGCGCCCCGGAGCGGATGTGAGCACGACGGAGACCGGTTCGACCGCGCGCTCGGCACGCCCCGTGCCGCCCGTCCTCGACCCGGCGCTCTGGCCGAGCACCGCCCTGCTCGACGAGGCCGGGGTGGTCGCCCTCGGCGGCGTGCCCGTGACCGACCTGGTCGCCGAGCACGGCTCACCGCTCTACGTGCTTGACGAGGCCGACCTGCGGGCCCGGGCCCGCGCCTACCGGGAGGCCTTCGCGGTGGCCTTCGCGGACATCGGGGCCGAGGTCGACGTCTACTACGCGGGCAAGGCCTTCTTGAGCGTCGCGGTCGCGCGGTGGATGCACGAGGAGGGGCTGCGGATCGACACCGCGACGGGCGGGGAGCTCGCCGTGGCCCTGCGCGCAGGAGTCCCCGGCGCGGAGATCGGCCTGCACGGGAACAACAAGTCCGACGAGGAGCTCGATCGCGCCCTGGCAGCCGGCGTGGGCCGGATCGTCCTGGACTCCCTCGAGGAGGTCGCGCGGGTGGCTGCGGCGGCCCGCACCCGCCGGGTGCGCGCCCCGATCATGGTGCGGGTCACCACCGGGGTGCACGCGGGGGGCCACGAGTACATCTCGACCGCCCACGAGGACCAGAAGTTCGGGCTCTCGATCGCCGGCGGGCAGGCCCAGCAGGCCCTGCTGGCGGTCCTGGAGCACCCCGAGCTCGAGCTCGTCGGCATCCACTCGCACATCGGCAGCCAGATCCTCGACCCCGCAGGCTTCGAGGAGGCTGCGCGACGCATCCTCGAGCTCCGCGCGACCCTCGCGGCCACGACCGGGCACCTCGTGCCCGAGGTCGACCTGGGCGGCGGCTACGGCATCGCCTACCTGCCTGGCGAGGTCCCGATCGACCCCGAGCAGGTCGCGCGGGACGTGGCGCGGACGGTCGCGGCGGTCTGCGAGGCCCAGGGCACACCCGTGCCGCGGATCTCCATCGAGCCGGGCCGCGCGGTCGTCGGACCGGCGGGGGTCACGGTCTACACGGTCGGGACGGTCAAGCCGGTGACCTTCGTCGGCGAGGACGAGGCGCCCGGCACGCGGACCTACGTCTCGGTCGACGGGGGCATGAGCGACAACCTGCGGCCGGCCCTCTACGGGGCCAGGTACCACGCCGTGCTCGCCTCGCGCGGGTCTGCCGCGGCCGCGGTCACCGCCCGGGTGGTCGGCAAGCACTGCGAGAGCGGCGACGTCGTCGTGCACGACGTCGAGCTCCCGGCCGACATCACGCGGGGGGACCTGCTCGCCGTCCCCGCGACCGGGGCGTACGGGCGCTCGATGGCCTCGAACTACAACATGGTGCCCCGCCCGCCGGTGGTGGCCGTGCGGGACGGCGTCGCACGGGTCCTCGTGCGTCGGGAGACCGAGGACGACCTGCTCGCCCTCGACCTCGGCTGACCGCTCTCCCTGGTGCGGCCGACCGCATGCTGACACCGGGCCCCGCCCCGGACGTCCGGCCGTATCCTGGGGCGGCCCTGCCGGGTGCGGCAGGCGCGGGACGACGGAAGGCGGAGGTCACGTGGCAACCAGAGGACCGGTGCGGGTGGCGGTGCTCGGCTGCGGCGTGGTCGGGACCGAGGTGGTCAGGCTGCTCGTGCAGCAGGCCGAGGACCTCGCAGCCCGCGTGGGCGCCCCCCTCGAGCTCGTCGGCGTCGCGGTGCGAGACACCGGCAGGCCGCGCGGCGCGGCCGTCGACCCCGAGCTGCTCACCACCGACGCCGAGGGCCTCGTGGACCGTGCCGACGTCGTGGTCGAGGTCATAGGCGGGGTCGAGTCGGCCCGGGCGCTGATCCTCCGGGCCGTCGAGCGCGGCGCGGCCGTGGTCACGGCCAACAAGGAGCTGCTCGGCAAGGACGGCCCGACCCTCTACGCAGCCGCCGACGCCGCCGGGACCGACCTGTACTTCGAGGCCGCGGTCGCCGGGGCCATCCCGATCGTGCGTCCCGTGCGCGAGTCCCTGGCGGGGGACAGGATCACCCGGGTGCTCGGCATCGTCAACGGCACCACCAACTACGTGCTCGACCAGATGGCGACCAGCGGCCAGGCCCTCGAGGAGGCGGTCCGCCAGGCCCAGGAGCTGGGCTTCGCCGAGGCCGACCCCACGGCCGACGTCGAGGGCTACGACGCCGCGGCCAAGGCAGCCATCCTCGCCTCCCTGGCCTTCCACACCCGTGTGAGCGCCGCGGACGTGCACCGCGAGGGGATCATGAACCTCACGGCGGACGACGTCGCGCGGGCGGCGACCACGGGCCACGTGCTCAAGCTGCTCGCCATCGCCGAGCGGAGCGGGGACGGCGTGGTCGTGCGTGTCCACCCCGCGCTGCTGCCGCAGTGGCACCCCCTCGCCAGCGTGCGCGGGTCCTTCAACGCCGTCTTCGTCGAGGCCGAGGCCGCGGGCGAGCTCATGTTCTACGGGCGCGGGGCAGGGGGGACGCCCACGGCCAGCGCTGTCCTGGGTGACGTCGTCACGGTCGCGCGCAACAAGGTCATCGGGGGCAAGGGGCCCATCGAGTCCCGCTACGCCGAGCTGCCGGTGCGCGGGGTCGCCGAGGCGGTCACCCGGTACCAGGTCGAGCTGCGGGTGCAGGACCTGCCCGGGGTGCTCGCCCAGGTGTGGCAGGTCGTGGCCGACCACGGTGTCTCGATCGAGACCGTGCGTCAGTCCCGGGCCGAGGTCTACGGGGACCATGCCGACCTGCTCGTGGTCACCCACGCGGCGACCGACGAGGCGCTCTCGGCCACGGTCGCGGACCTCCAGGACCTCCCGGTCGTCGTCAAGATCCTGTCCGTGCTCCGAGTCGAGGGGGTCTAGGTGGCTCACCAGTGGCGCGGCGTCATCGCCGAGTACGCCGACCGTCTGCCCGCCCACGTCCAGGAGCGGGTCATCACGCTGGGGGAGGGCGGGACCCCGCTCGTCGACGCGTGGTACCTCTCGGAGCGGACCGGTGCGCACGTCCGGCTCAAGGTCGAGGGCATGAACCCCACCGGGTCCTTCAAGGACCGCGGCATGACCACGGCCATCTCGGCGGCGGCCGGGCGAGGGGCCCAGGCGGTGGTGTGCGCCTCGACGGGCAACACCTCGGCCTCGGCGGCCGCCTACGCGACCGCGGCGGGCATGACCTGCGCGGTCCTCGTGCCCGACGGCAAGATCGCGATGGGCAAGCTGAGCCAGGCCGTGGCCCACGGGGCGCGCCTGCTCCAGGTCGACGGCAACTTCGACGACTGCCTGATCGCGGCCCGCAAGCTCGCCGAGGCCTACCCGGTCGAGCTGGTGAACTCGGTGAACCCCGACCGCATCCAGGGTCAGAAGACCGGCGCCTTCGAGGTGGTCGACTCCCTCGGCGACGCCCCCGACGTGCACGTGCTGCCGGTGGGCAACGCGGGCAACATCACGGCCTACTGGGCCGGGTACACCGAGTACGCCGCGAGCGGCCCCGCCAGCCGGACGCCGGCGATGTGGGGCTTCCAGGCTGCCGGCGCCGCCCCGATCGTCCTGGGTCACCCGGTCACCGAGCCCGAGACGGTCGCGACCGCCATCAGGATCGGCAACCCGGCGTCCTGGGACCAGGCCGTCGCGGCCCGTGACGGTTCGGGCGGTCTGATCGAGTCCGTGACGGACGAGGAGATCCTCGACGCGCACCGGGTGCTCGCGGCGCGGTGCGGGGTCTTCGTCGAGCCGGCCTCGGCGGCCGGTGTGGCAGGCCTGCTCCGCCTGGCCGACGAGGGCCGGGTCCCGGCCGGTGCGCAGATCGTCGTGACGGTGACCGGGCACGGTCTCAAGGACCCCCAGTGGGCCCTGCGGACCGCCGACGGCTCGGAGGTCGAGCCGGTCCGGGTCCCGGCCGAGGCGATGGCGATCGCCAGCGCCCTCGAGCTCGCCTGAGCCCGGGGGAGGCGACCATGCGGCTGGGCAGCGACCACGTGCGGGTCCGGGTGCCGGCGACGAGCGCCAACCTCGGGCCGGGCTTCGACGCCCTCGGGCTGGCCCTGGGGCACCACGACGAGATCGAGGTCCGGGCCCTGGGCAGCCCCGAGGTCACGGTCGAGGTGCGTGGCGAGGGTGGGGCCGACCTGCCGAGCGGGGAGGACCACCTCGTCGTCCGCGCGATCCGCGCAGCCCTCGACCACGTGGGGGCCCCGCAGACCGGGCTGCACCTGCGGTGCGTCAACGCGATCCCGCACGGGCGCGGCATGGGCTCCTCGGCCGCGGCGGTCGTCGCCGGGATCCTCGTCGCCCGCATGATGATCGCCGACCCGGGGGCCCTGGACGACGCCGAGGTGCTGCGGCTCGCGACCGCCTTCGAGGGGCACCCCGACAACGCCGCGCCGGCCCTGCTGGGGGGCGCCACCATCGCCTGGGAGACCCCGTCCGGCCCTCGCGCGACGGTGCTGCCGGTGCATCCCGACGTCGAACCCGTCGTCCTGGTGCCCTCCGTGCGGTGCGCGACCCGCACGGCCCGCGGGGTGCTGCCGCCCACGGTGCCGCACCGGGACGC
>NZ_JALPKN010000129.1 GCF_023630195.1 Actinotalea sp. C106
GGCGAGGTCGCGTCGTCGGGCGCGGCCTGCTCGGGAGCCCTCGCGGCGTCGAGGGTGCCGGGCGCTCCCGGCGGCCCCGCGGCCCGCAGCAGCATGATCATGGAGCGCATCTCGTGCAGGGACTGCACGCTCGCGGCGCGGATCGCCTCGAGCGAGGGGCGAGGCGAGGCCTTCGAGTCCGACGTCGTGGGGGTGGCGGCGAGTGCGGCCTCGGCGTGGATCGCGATCGCGGAGAGGTTCCCGGCGACGGCGTCGTGCAGGTCACGGGCCATGCGGGTGCGCTCCTCGGCGAGGACCTCGCGCTCGCGGAGCTCGGCGAGCCGCTCCAGGTCCGCGGCCCGCTCCTCGGCCAGGGCGGTGAGCTCGGCCTGCTTACGGACGGTGAGCCCCCACCACAGGGGCGTGCCCAGCACCGCGAAGGCCTGCAGGGCGAACAGCACCGCCCCCGCGACGGTCCGCTCGGCCACGAGGCCCGCGACGGCGGCCGCCCCCACGGTCAGCCCGACCCCCACCGTGAGCCGCCGGAAGGCTGCCGGCCCGGTGCGCAGCGCGGCCGAGTAGATCAGGTCGATCAGCACCAGCAGCACCCCGACGCTGCCACCCAGGGCCGCGTCGACCACGAGCACCAGCCCGCCGGCGGCCAGGGCCCCGAGCGGGTGCCGGTTCTTGGCGAGCATCACCAGGCAGCCGACGGCCAGGGGTGCCAGGTGCACCCACGCGCTCTCGACCGGCCCGGGGCCCGAGGTCCAGACCCCCACCATGCCCAGCCACAGCAGCGCCACGCCGACGAGGAAGGTCACCGCGGCGTCGCTCACGACCCGCCGTCGCGCGGTGCCCCGGGCCTCGCGCCGCCACCACCCCACCGGCCCGTCCATCCCGCCATCCCAGCACAGCGCCCGCTCAGGCAGGTCAGCCGAAGGATGTACGCAGGCCCCCCGCCTTCGCCCGACGACGACGTCGCGGTCCGCGCCCCACGCTCGACCCATGACCTTCGAGCTCCTCGGGCCGCTGGCCGTCCTCGCCCTGATCGACAGCACGAGCTTCGGCACCCTGCTGATCCCGCTGTGGCTCATGCTCGCCCCCACCGGGCTGCGGCCAGGCCGGGTGCTGGCCTTCCTCGGCACGGTCGCGGCGTTCTACCTGGCGGTCGGTGTCGCGCTGCTCGCCGGAGCCGACGCGGTGCTGGACGGCGCCCAGGGCGTGCTCGAGACCCCGGGCGGCAGCGTGGCGCAGCTGGTGATCGGTGCGGGCCTGCTGGTGTGGAGCTTCTTCATCGGCAGAAAGCCCGCTGGCGGGAAGGCCGCCGGTGGGGAGGCCGCGAGCGGGCCGGGCCGGCTGATGCGGTGGCGCGAGCGCGCCATGAGTGGGCAGGGCGGCGGTGGCGCGCTGCTCGCCCTAGCGCTGGGGGCGGCTGCTGCGGAGGTCGCGACGATGCTCCCGTACCTCGGTGCGATCGGGCTGCTCTCGACCTCGGGCCTGGGCGTCGTCGAGCAGGTCGGGGTGCTCGCCGCCTACTGCGTGGTCATGGTGCTGCCGGCCCTCGTCCTGCTCCTGGCGCGGCTGGTGGCCCGCCGGCTGGTGGAGGCTCCGCTGCTACGCCTGCAGGGGTGGATGGAGCGCACCGGGGCGGAGACGACGGCGTGGGTGGTGGGCATCGTCGGGTTCCTGCTGGCCCGCGACGCCCTGGGTCGGCTGCCCGACGTCGGGAACCTGCTGGGCGGGCTGGGTGGTTGAGGCTTGTTCCCCAACGCTACTCGGCGCTGGCTGAGGCGCGGTCCGAGGGGTAGGGGAGGAGCGCGACCCCTGCCGCCAGCACGCCGTAGGCGATGGCGGGGCCGGTGTGCGGGAGGGCCTTGCCGGCAGCGGCCCGGGCCTCGCCACGTCGGAAGACCCAGCGCTCCCCGAGCACCATGAGCGCGACCGAGGACGCGACGGCCCCGACGGTGATCCCGGCGACGACGGCCTTGCCCCGGGTGTTCATGCCCTCCCACACCTCGGTCGGGTTGACCGGCACGACGGGGTCCTCGAGGTGGTTGTCCGGCAGGTCGCCGAGCTCACCGACCGGGCCGTCCTGCTCCTCGGCGGCCTCCGCGGCCCGGGCCCGCTCCTCGCGCCAGGTCTCCCGCGCGGTCTGGAGGTCGGGGGCAGAGCTCGCCAGGAGCACGGCGCCGATCCCGGCCTTCGCCCAGACGCGCGCTGCGCGGGACGCGAAGACGTCAGGGGTCGCGTAGAAGGCGGTGGTCGCCACCCCGGCGGTGACGGCGGTGAGGATCCGGGCGGGCTGTGGCGTGGTCGTCATGTCCCCATCCTCACCCGGGGCGCTGACACCCTCTACAGATGCCTTGCCCGCTGCTAGCGTCCAACTCCTGTTCTGAGCCCAACGCCACGGAGCGTGGGCCAGACCCGTCTGCTATCGCGTGATAAGCAGCATCGGCTGAGAGGGTTGGTGAGGTGCAGAGTCGTTGGTCGGGAGTTCTGCTCACCTTCGGGAGCGACGTCCCCGAAGACCTCATGAATGAGTCCATCCACACCTTGATGACGCCCATCAACGAGATGGTCGCGAGACTTGGCCTCGTCATGGAGGCCAGGGTCAGCGCCGAGCCCGGCCAAGGCCCTCAGATCTACGTGCGGCCGAGTACCTCCTCCGGCTCCGCCGACCGCCCAGACGACGAGGAGCTGCCCTCATCGACGGGTCAGAGCTCTGCGGAGTGGGAAGTGCAGCTACGGTTCGACGTCGATCGTCACGCGATCAGTGACGACGTGATCGCAGCGGTCTATCAGCTCCTCGATGACGACAACGAGTTCGTCGATGACGTCGAGGAGGAGGGTAGTGAGATGTGTTGCTACCTCTATGGGCCGGACCCTGATCGACTGGTTCAGGCAGCCCGTGGAGCCGCAGCTCTCGTGGCCCTCGGCTCGGACGCCTACCTCATCAGGCGCGACCTGCGTGACGAGAGCGATGGGGGAGAGCGGATACCGCTCGCGGTCGGTCCAGCCAACGAGCAGTAGGGCATCTGCGACGGTCTCCGAGCTCAGAGCCGGCGGTGCAGGTCCTCGACCCGTGACCGGATGTCGTCGCGCACGAGTCGCATCCGTTCCATGCCGGTGATGCCACGCTCGGACGGCTCGTCGGTGATCCACGTCTCGATCCGCGTGCCCGAGGTCGCCTCGACCTGAGCCTCGGCGCCGAGCACGACGACGAGGTCAGAGGCCTCGATCATCGCTGCGGTCAGTGCCTTGGGGTGCTCGTCCCCGACCCCCACCCCGATCTCCTCGAGGGCCTCCACCGACTGCGCGTTCAACGAGGCGCCGGGTGCGGTCCCGGCAGACGTCACGATGACGTCGTCCCCCGCCAGGTGGCGCATCAGGGCAGCAGCCATCTGAGACTTGCCACCGTTCTTCTGGCAGACGAACGTGACGTGGGGGGTGGTCTGGGGCATCGCGGGATCCGATCGGGTCGGCGTCTGACGACGCTGTGGAGAGGGGTCCTCGCGCGCACGCTACCCCGACGAGATGACGCCGCGGAGACCTCGGCACCACGCGCGTTCACCCCACGGCCACCTCGGCGTCGAGCATTGCGCCTACGGTCGCGGCCATGCGATCGAGGTCCCTCCCCGTCGTCAGCCTGGCTCTTGTGGCGGGGCTCGTCGGGTGCGCGTCCGGGGCGGCGTCGACAGGCGACGGGGATGACTGGCCTGGCATCCACGGCTTGGATGCGCCCCTGCCCGAGGGCTACGTCGCCGAGTCGGACGAGGCCTACCCCGACGTCGTCACCCTCGAGGGCTCTGGCGATCGGCCGACCGCGCACCTCGTGGTGGCCACGAGCACGACGCCTCCCGCTGAGACCGCCGCGCACCTGTGCGAGCTAGCCGAGGGGCAGGGCCGCACCTGCACGGCTGAGCCAGAGGCGCACGGCGACCTCGCTGACGCGTGGTACTTGACCCACACCGACGGCACGGTGACCACGCACCAGTACATGGGCGTCGCACCGGCCTCCGAGCTCGTGGTGCGCTTCTACTACGACGCGGACTCCCGCCAGCCCGAGCTCGAGGAGTTCCTCGACGACCTCACCACAGGCGCAGTGCCCGGCCAGTAGGAAGGGTGGCGGTCGCCAGCAGCTGCGGTGCGGCTCGGAACCAGGGCGGACGACGGTCGTCGGGTCATCCGCCGGTGAAGACGCTGATCGCCAGCGGGGCGCCGAGCTCCTCGCATGCGGTACTGAGGGCTCCTTGAGCGTCGTACCACTCTGGGGAGCGGAGGCCGGTCGGATCGGCGCCTGCCCCAGCCGGGATGACCGGAGCGATCTCCTGCAGCTCACCGATCGCGGTCTGGACGGCGCTCTCTCCGGTGGAAGGCAGTCGATCAAGCACACGGGTCGCGAGCCCGAACCAGCCGTCGCGCTCTTGATCCTCCATACGACCGCTCGCGAGACCGAGCTCCGCGTTCTCGACGATCGTCAGCACATCTCCGAAGGCGGTGCAGACGGCGGCGTCATCGACAGCCCCGTCCTGTGGCAGTGCGACCGGGGGAGACTCCTCGGTGGCGGCTGTCTGGGGCGCCTCGACCTGCCCTGCACCGGACCCACCGTCGGCACTGCAGCCACCGATGACCGCCGTGCTCAGGACCGCCGCGGACAGCGCGGCCCACCGTTGCGCTCGCACCTGTCCATGCCCCCCGATATCGACTCCCGATGGGTCCAACCTACCGACGCCGAGATCAGGCCCCACCGGGCCACACCGGCAGCTCCACGCGCTCGGTGCGCACCTCCGTCGCGGACCGGACGCCGTCGAGGATCGCGAGCTCCACCGCCCGGGCGGCCGCCGCCTGGATCTCCACCAGGGCGCCCACCCTCGCCGCGCGATCGCCCGGCCCAGGCAGCGCGACCTGGCCAGTCGCGAGGGCGAAGACGGGGTCGCCGTCGGCCAGGGTGTGCACGGGATTCAGGGCGCGGGCCATGCCGTCGTGGGCGGTGGTCGCGGTGCGGGAGGTCTCGGCCGGGTCGAGGGCCGCGTTCGTCGCGACGACGGCGAGGGTCGTGTTGAGCGGTGGGGCAGGCATCGCCCCATCGGCCGGCCCCGTGTCGGTGGAGCCGGCGTCGGCCCCTGCGCTCGGTCGGCCGCTCGTCGGGGCACCCGCGGCGTTGACCACGACGATCGCACCCACCACGACGTCCGACCACGGCCCGCTCAGCCGCACCGACGCCGTCCCCACCCCGCCCTTGTGGCTCTGCCGCGCGATGGCCGCCCCCGTGCCGGCACCGACGTTGCCCCGCTCGACGACGGCGTGCTCGGGCGAGGACCCGGCGGCGGCTGCGGCGTCGTACCCCATCTGCTCGTCGGGTCGGGCGTGGAAGCGACCTCCGCGGCCCAGGTCGAAGATCGCCGCGGCGGGCACGACGGGCACCACCTCACCGGGCACCTCCGAGACCGGGAACCCCCGCCCCTGCTCGGCGCACCAGCGCTGCACCCCGTGCGCGGCGATCAGCCCGTAGGCGCTGCCCCCGGTGAGGACCACGGCGTCAGCGGTCGGGACCAGGGTCCGTGGGTCCAGGGCGTCGGTCTCGTGCGTGCCCGGCCCGCCGCCGCGCACGTCGACCCCCGCGACGGTGCCCGGCGGGGGCAGCACCACAGTCACCCCGGTGAGCCAACCGTCGCCGGTGCGGTGGACCTGGCCGACGCGCAGGCCCGGGACGTCGGTGATCGACGTGGACATGCCCCTCACGCTGCCACAGGTGTGCCGCTCGCCACGTCCGGAATGCCGCCCCACAGGGCCCGGTTGCCACCGAGGTGAGCACCGAGAACCCCACCCTGCCCCTGGCCGTCCTGGACTTCGTCGGGATCGAGCACGGCGAGACCCCCGCCCAGGCCCTCGAGGGGGCGGCCGAGGTCGCCCAGGCCGTCGAGCGCGCCGGGTTCGGCAGGTATTGGGTGAGCGAGCACCACAACATGCGGTCCCTGGCCTGCAGCGCCCCCGAGATCCTCATCGCCGCGCTCGCCGGCCGCACCGAGCGCATCCGCGTCGGGGCCGCGGGGATCATGCTGCCCAACCACTCGCCCTTCAAGGTCGCCGAGGTGTTCCGCACCCTGCTGGCCCTGCACCCCGGGCGCATCGACCTGGGCCTGGGCCGGGCCCCCGGCACCGACCCGTTGACCGCGCACGTGCTGCGCCGTGGCGCCTCGGTCGACGTCGCGAGCGACTTCCCCGGTCAGGTCGCCGAGCTGCTGTCCTTCCTCGGGGAGGGGTTCGCCGAGGGCCACCCGTACGCGCCGCTGGTCGCGGCCCCCGTGGTCGAGGACCGCCCCGAGGTGTTCATGCTCGGCTCGAGCGGCTACGGCCCCCAGTTCGCCGCGGCCAACGGCCTGGCCGCCGTCTTCGCCCACCACATGAGCCCCGAGATCGCCGTCGAGGTGCTGCAGCGGTACCGCCGCGAGTTCCAGCCCGGCGAGGGCATGGCCGGCATGCGCGCCGAGCCCCACTCGGCGATCTCCGTGCTGACCTACGCGAGCGACGACCCCGACGACGTCCTCGAGTTCGAGGCCGGCTGGGCGCTGACCATGCGCAACCTCGGCCGCGGCATCCGGGAGCCCATCCGCCCGGAGGAGGTCACCACCTTCGCGCGGTCTCCGGAGTTCGCCGCCATGCGCCGCGCGGGGGAGCACCTGGACCCGCGCATGGTGACGGGTACCGCAACGGACGTCGTTGCGGGGCTGCGGGACCTGCAGGAACGCGCACAGGCCGACGAGGTGGTGCTGGTGACCCCGTCGTTGGACCGGACGCGGCGGATTGCGAGCCTGAGTGCGGTGGCGGAGGAGTGGCGGGCGGCGGCCTGAGGGTTGGGCGAGCCGGACCGGCCCGAGGGCCCGGTCCGGCTCGCCTACCGTCCGTCCACGCAGAGCTGGTCACTGCTGCGTGATCACGACCTTGCCGCCTCCGCTCTCGGCGAGAGAGTGTGCCTGGACGATGTCGGCCAGCGGGAGCACGTGGTCCACGCGGGGTGTGTAACGACCGTCGCGTCCGAGCGCGGCCGCGTGCCGCAGGAGAGCCGAGTCGTTGCGGGCATTGACGCTCGTCGCTCCCAGCCTGGCGGCGCCCTGGGTGTCGACGACCGTGACGACGCGGGATGCGTCGCCGACGATCGCGACCAGGTCCGCGAGGGAGTCGGACGGCGCCGCGTGCAGGGCGGCGTCCACCCCACCAGGGACGAGGGCGGCCACCCGCTCGGCCAGTCCGGGACCGTATGTCGTCGGCAGAACGCCGAGCGACTCCAGGAAGGCGAAGCTGCGCTCGCGCGCCGTGCCGACCACGGTCGCGCCAGCGGCGACGGCGAACGCCGCGGCGGCGCTACCCACGGCGCCGGAGGCACCCTCGATGAGCACCGTCATCCCGTCCAGATCGCCGAGGGCCTCGAGGGAAGCGGCGGCGGTAGCGGACGCGAGCCCTGCCGCCGCTGCCTGTTCCATCGACCACTGCTCGGGGACGGGGCTCCATGCGGTGAGAACCGCGAGCTCGGCGGTGGTGTCACTCACCCCGCCGAGACCGAACACGACGTCCCCGACGCGGGCGTCCGTCACGCCCAGACCGACCTCGTCCACGACGCCGACGGCGTCCCGACCGGGAACCGCCGGCAGGTCCAGCGGCAGGAACTGGACGAGCTGCCCGGCTCGCAGCAGGACGTCGATGGGGTTGACGCTCGTGGCGCGGACCACGACGCGGACCGAGCCCTCTCCGGCGTGGGGCTCAGGAGCATCCTCGACGACGAGGACTTCGGGAGCTCCGTAGGAGTGGTAGCGGGCAGCGCGCATGATCAATGGGCTCTTTCGTGGAGGAGGCGCAGCGGATGCTTGCTGCGGAAAGGAACGCTAGCCCCGATTCATTTCCGCGGCAAGTACCTCTATGATGGGATCGTGCCCGCCAGTGACCATCTCTCCCCGCAGGAGGACCGCACGTGGTCACTCCTGGTCGGCGTCATGATGTGGCTTCCGGCCGAGCTGGACGCGTGGCTCGAGGAGGCGGCCGACCTCAGCCACGCCGAGTTCGGCGTGCTGCGCTGCCTCTCGACCGGTGAGGACCGCGAGATCCACATGAGCCGTCTGGCCGCGACCGCGAGCGTGACGCCGTCTCACCTCTCGCGCATCGTCGGCCGCCTGGAGCGCCGAGGCCTCCTGACGCGAAGCACCGATCCCGCCGACGCTCGGAAGACCCTGGCCAGGCTCACCGAGGTCGGGGAGCGTCTCCTCGCCGACGTCGAGCCCGGCTACGTCGCGGAGGTCCGCACGCGCGTGTTCGACCTTCTCGGCGGACAGCAGATCGACCAGCTCGAGGAGCTCGCCGAGGCCATCCTCACGCCGCTCCGTGGCGAGTGCGTCGACCTGCTGCCACCCCGATCCGCCCGATAGCTCCGCAGGGGGCCCCCGAGAGTCTCCCCGGTAGCCTGGCCTCCCCGTCGCCCCGAGGAGGTGTCGTGTGATGACGCGTGGCCCACGCGGACTCGTGGCGACCCTGCTCGCCGTGCTCAGCGCGACGGTGCTCGGCGTCGGTGGCCTCTCGGTCCAGCTCGACGTCGCGCAAGCGGTCGAGCCCGCGGCCTCCCCGGCGGCCGTGACCCTCACCTCGCACGAGGGGCGTCCCGGCCCGGCGTCGGGCACCACCCTCGTCTCCGCCCCGCAGGACGAGCAGCCGGCCACGCAGCACTCAGCGCCCCCTGCGGTGCTCCCGCCGCCCGTCGTCGTGGGTGGGTGGGAGCTCCCGCTCGCCGCTG
>NZ_JALPKN010000012.1 GCF_023630195.1 Actinotalea sp. C106
ACCACAGCCATCACCGCGGGCCGGCCCGGGGCGAGGACCCGGCCGCGCAGGCGCAGCGGGACGCCCCCGGCCGGCACCCCCACCCGCGTGCTCATCACGCCTCTGAGGCCCGCTCGGCCTCCTGCTCGGCCACGGCGTTCTCGGTGACCGCGGCTTCCTCCTCGGCGCGCAGCTCCGCACCGCGCTGGCACACGAGACGGACGGCCTCGGCGGGGTCGTCGACCAGCTCGATGAGGTCGAGGTCCCGGGCGCTGATGGTCCCCTGGTCCAGCACGGGGCCGCGCAGCCAGTCGATCAGGCCCTGCCAGTAGGAGCGGCCGACCAGGACGATCGGGAACTCGGTCACCTTGTGCGTCTGCACCAGGGTCAGCGACTCGAAGAGCTCGTCGAAGGTGCCGAAGCCCCCGGGCAGGACGACGAAGCCCTGCGAGTACTTGACGAAGCAGGTCTTCCGGGCGAAGAAGTACCGGAAGTTGACGCCGAGGTCGACCCAGCGGTTCATGCCCTGCTCGAAGGGCAGCTCGATGCCCAGCCCGACCGACAGGCCCCCGGCCTCCTTCGCGCCACGGTTGGCGGCCTCCATGATGCCGGGCCCACCACCCGTGATCACGGCGTAGCCCGCCTCGACGAGACCACGGGCGACCTCGCTGCCGATCCGGTACTCAGGCTGGTCCGGCTTGGTGCGGGCCGACCCGAAGACGCTCACCGCCGGGCCCACCTCGGCGAGGGCCCCGAAGCCCTCCACGAACTCGCTCTGGATCCGCATGACCCGCCACGGGTCCGCGTGCACCCAGTCCGCCCCGCCACCCCGGGCGAGCAGGTTCTGGTCGCTCGTCGTCCGTGGCACCTGCCCGCCGCGCAGCAGCACCGGTCCCCGCCGGTACCCGTGGTGCTGCTCGCCCTCGGCGTTCCGGCCCTGCTGCGCTCCTGCGTTCCCCTCGTCAGCTGTCATGGTTCGACTCTAGGAGGTCAACCAGGCCTCGAGCCCCTCGAAGCAGGCATGCACGTCCTGCACGGGACAGCGCTCGTCGTCGGCGTGGGCCAGGCTCGGGTCGCCGGGACCGAAGTTGACCGCCGGCACGCCCAGGGCGGAGAACCGCGCCACGTCGGTCCACCCCTCCTTGGCCGCTGGCGCACGACCCGTGAGGTCGGCGACCGCCGCGGCGAAGCGGGCGGCAGCGGGGTGGTCGAGGCCGGGCCTCGCGCCGGGAGCGAGGTCGGTCACGGTGACCTCGAACCCCGCGAAGACCTCACGCACGTGCGCCTCGGCCTGCTCGGGGCTCAGCTCCGGCGCGAAGCGGTAGTTGACCGTCACCACGCACTCGTCCGGGATGACGTTCCCCGCGATGCCCCCGCGGATGCCCACCGCGTTGAGGCCCTCACGGTAGTCGAGCCCGTCGACGGTGACGGTGCGCGGGCGGTAGTCGGCGAGCCTGCTGAGGACCGGGGCGGCGCCGTGGATCGCGTTGACCCCGAGCCACGCCCGACCCGAGTGCGCCGCGCGGCCCGTGGTGCGCACCTCGGCACGCAGGGTGCCGTTGCACCCGCCTTCGATCGCCGCGCGGGTGGGCTCGCAGAGCACGGCGAAGTCGGCGGCGAGCCAGTCGGGGTGGTCCCGCACGAGGCGTCCCAGCCCGTTCCGCTCGGCCTCGACCTCCTCCTGGTCGTAGAACACCCAGGTGACGTCACGGACGGGGGTGGTGACCCGTGCCGCGAGGGCGAGCTGGACGGCCACCCCGCCCTTCATGTCCACGGTGCCGCGACCCCAGAGCTCGACCGTGCCGTCGGTCTCGCGGAGCTCGGTCGGCAGGTTGTCGGCGATGGGGACCGTGTCGAGGTGGCCGGCGACGACGACCCGCTCGGGATGGCCGAGGGTGGTGCGCGCGACCACGGCGTTGCCGTCCCGCAGCACCTCGAGGTGGTCGTAGCCGCGCAGCGCGGCCTCGACCAGGTCGGCGAGGGGGCCCTCGTCGCCGCTCACCGAGGGCAGGTCGCACAGGGTCCGGGTCAGGTCCACCAGGTCGCCGTGGAGGTCGAGGGGCGGGTGCTCGGGCGCGGTGCGGGCGGAGGTGCTGGTCACGCGCAGGACCCTACGCCTGCGACGTCTCGCCGTGCAGGACGCGGGGTGCTCGGCCCGTAGGCTGGCCCGCATGACGCAACGCACCGCCTGGGCCCACGGACTTGCGACGGTCACCGGCACGGCCGGCCCCGGGACGACCCTCGACGTCTGGTACCCGCAGCCTCGCCTGGGGGGCGGGCCCGGGACCGAGCACGACGCGGAGCGCGACAGACTGCTCGAGCTCGAGCGCCTCGACCCGGCCCGCGACGCGCGGACCATGGTGGTCACCACCGTGATCGACCTCGACGCGCCGCCGACCGGCACCGCCGACGCGTACCTGCGCCTCCACCTGCTGTCCCACCGCCTCGTCGCCCCGCACGGGCAGAACCTCGACGGGCTCTTCGGCGTGCTGCCCAACGTGGTGTGGACCGACCGCGGGCCCTGCGCGGTGGACGGGTTCGAGCAGACCCGGCTGCGGCTGCGCGCCGAGCACGGGGTCGCCCCGACGGTGCACGGGGTCGACAAGTTCCCGCGCATGGTCGACTACGTGCTGCCCACCGGGGTCCGCGTGGCCGACGCCGACCGTGTCCGGCTCGGCGCGCACCTGGCCGAGGGCACCACGGTCATGCACGAGGGCTTCGTGAACTTCAACGCCGGGACCCTCGGCACCTCGATGGTCGAAGGACGCATCTCTGCCGGGGTGGTGGTCGGGGACGGGAGCGACATCGGCGGCGGAGCCTCGATCATGGGGACCCTCTCGGGGGGTGGGAAGGTCACCATCTCGGTCGGCCGACGCTCCCTCCTGGGCGCCAACGCCGGGCTCGGGATCCCCCTCGGGGACGACTGCGTCGTCGAGGCGGGCCTCTACGTCACGGCTGGCACCAAGGTGACCCTGGTGGGACCCGAGCCGACCGTGGTCGCGGCCCGCGAGCTCGCCGGGAGCGACGGGCTGCTCTTCCGTCGCAACTCGGTCACCGGGGCCGTGGAGGTGCTCCGTCGCGACGGCACCGGCGTGACCCTGAACGCGGCGCTGCACGCCAACTGAGCAGCACGTCGCGATCGATGACCTACCACTCCCCCGCGTCGCGGCGCCGTCGTGCGCAGCGGCGTCGCCGCACCCTCGTCCGGGCGACCCTCGGGACTGCGGTCTTCGGTGGTCTGGTGGCCCTGGCCGGTCTCGGCGTCTCGGCGGGCCTGACCGCCCTCACGGGTGAGGCGCAGGAGCCGGTACGCTGCGCGGCTGCCTCCGACGGCACCTCGTGGTACCTGGACGCCGACCAGGCCGAGACGGCGGCCCTGCTGACGGCGACGAGCGTGCATCGCGACCTGCCGGCCCGGGCGGCGACCATCGCGATCGCCACGGGGCTGCAGGAGTCCAAGCTGCGCAACATCGACTACGGGGACCGCGACTCGGTAGGCATCTTCCAGCAGCGCCCGTCCCAGGGCTGGGGCACGGTCGAGCAGATCATGGACCCCGTGTACTCGACGGGCGCCTTCTACGACGGCCTCGTGACCGTCGACGGGTATCAGGAGATGGCCGTGACCGAAGCGGCCCAGGCCGTGCAACGTTCGGGGTTCCCCGACGCGTATGCGCAGCACGAGGTGAGGTCACGGGCCTGGGCCTCGGCCCTGACGGGGTACTCCCCGGCCGCGCTCACGTGCACACTGGCCGAACCCGAGGCCGCCGGTGACCCCGACGTTCTTGCGGCTCGGGTCGAGCGCGACTACGCAGGACTGCTCACGACGAGCACCGAGGCGCAGACCCTGAGCATCACCGTCGCCGGCTCGGCCCTCGAGGCAGCGGTCGACGAGACGGGGGCCGAGAGGCTCGGCTGGGGCGTGGCGCAGTGGTCCGTCGCCCTCGCGGACGCCCACCAGGTCACCGAGGTGTCCTACGGCGACCAGACCTGGAGCCGCGAGGCAGCGCAGTGGCAGACCTCCGAGGAACCCGTCCCACCCGGACAGGTGCGTGTGGCCCTCGCGGGGTGAGGGCCCGCGCCGTCAGCGCTGCTCGGCAGCGACGTAGTCGCGGCTGGCGGGCCCGGTGTAGATCTGACGCGGGCGACCGATCTTGGTGGCCGGGTCCTGCATCATCTCCCGCCACTGCGCGATCCAACCAGGCATGCGACCCACGGCGAAGAGCGGCGTGAACATCGAGGTCGAGAACCCCATGGCCTTGTAGAGCAGCCCTGTGTAGAAGTCCACGTTGGGGTAGAGCTTGCGCTCGATGAAGTACTCGTCGTTGAGGGCGATCTCCTCGAGGCGCATGGCGATGTCGAGCATCTCGTCCCGCTTGCCGAGCTGGGAGAGCACCTCGTCGGCGGCCTTCTTGACGATGGCAGCACGCGGGTCGTAGTTCTTGTAGACGCGGTGGCCGAAGCCCATCAGCCGGACCCCGTCCTCCTTGTTCTTGACCTTCGTCATGAACTCGGTGGCGTCGCCGCCGCTCGCCTGGATCTGGGTGAGCATCTGCAGCACGGCCTCGTTGGCACCGCCGTGCAGCGGGCCGGACAACGCGTTGATCCCAGCCGAGACGGAGGCGTAGAGGTTGGCGTGGCTGGATCCGACGATGCGCACAGTCGAGGTCGAGCAGTTCTGCTCGTGGTCCGCGTGCAGCAGCAGCAGGACGTCGAGGGCCTTGACCATCACGGGGTCGACCTCGTAAGGCGTGCCGTTGGGCTGGAAGGCCATGCGCAGGAAGTCACCGACGTAGCCCTTGCCGCGGTCCGGCCCGATCATCTCCTGGCCGAGAGCCCGGCGATGGGCGTAGGCCGCGATGGTGGGTGCCTTGGCCAGGAGGAGCACCGTGGCGAGCTCGACGGTCTCAGGGTCGAAGGGATCCACGCTCTCGGGGTAGTACCCGGGGAGCGCCGACACGGCCGAGGAGAGCACGGCCATCGGGTGCGCGTTGGTCGGGAAGGCGCCGATGAGGGCCTTGAAGTTGTCGTGCAGGTGGGTGTGCCGCTCGATCCGCTCGATCCACCCGGAGAGCGCGTCGGAGGAGGGCAGCTCCCCGTGGGTCAGCAGGTAGGCCACCTCGAGGAAGGAGGAGTTCTCGGCCAGCTGCTCGATCGGGTAGCCGCGGTAGCGGAGGATCCCTGCGTCACCGTCGATGTAGGTGATCTCCGACTCGCACGAGGCCGTGTTCATGAACCCGGGGTCCACGGTGACCAGGCCGGTCTCCTTGAGGAGTGACGAGACGACGATGCCGTCGTTGCCCTCGGTGGCCCGCACGACGGGCAGGTCCAGGGACCGGTCGGCCACGGACAGGGCGACTGCCTGGGTCTGGGACTGCGTCATGCTTCCTCCTTGCAGGACCCAAGCCCGGCGGTCACCTGGCTGGTCCGGTGCGAGCTCGTGGGCGTCGTCGGCCTTCGCTGACGGTACCCGTGCCTGGACGTCCCGACCCAATCGAGCCAGGGCAGAACGTCCCCTTTCGTCAGTGATCCGCGTCACACCGGAACATCGACTCCGTCTCCCAAGGAGCCCACGGATTCGCCAAGGATAGATCAAGGCGCGCCCTTGGCAAGGGTGCTGGGGTCGAGACGCCCGCACCGGGCGTCGGTCGTGCGCCGTGCGGCTGTCGCGGATCAGGCTCCGGCGAGCCGTGCCGCTGCCCGGGCGACGGCCTCGTCGGGCGCCGTCAGGGCGACCCGGACGTGCCGCTCGGCCGCGGGGCCGTAGAAGGCTCCGGGGGCCACGAGGATCCCGAGCTCGGCGAGGTCGGCCACCGTCTGCCAGCAGTCCTGCCCGACCCCTGGCGCCCGGACCCAGAGGTACAGGCCTGCTGGCGAAGGGTCGACCTCGAACCCTGCCGCAGCGAACCCCGCCAGGAGGCTCTCGCGGCGGCGACGGTAGCGGTCGTGCTGCTCGGCGACGTGCTCGTCGTCCCCCAGGGCCGCGACCATGGCCGCCTGGACCGGTGCGGGGACGATCATCCCGGCATGCTTGCGCACCTCGAGCAGGCGACCCACCAGGGCCGGGTCCCCCGCGACGAAGGCTGCGCGGTACCCCGCCAGGTTGGACTGCTTGGACAGCGAGTGCACCGCGAGCAGCCCTTCGTGGCTGCCCCGGGCGACCGCCGGGTCGAGCACGCTGGGGACCCCGGTCGAGAGCCAGGGCTCCTCCCAGGGAAGCAGCGCGTAGCACTCGTCGCTCGCGACGACCGCACCGATCTGCCGGGCCGCCTCGACCACACGTCGCAGCTCGTCGACGTCGCGCACCTGCCCGTGCGGGTTGCCCGGGGAGTTGAGCCAGACCAGGCGTACGTCCGACCTCCCCGCCCACACCTCGACGTCGTCCGACGGAAGGGGGGTCGCGCCCGCGAGGCGGGCACCGACGTCGTAGGTCGGGTAGGCGATCTCGGGGTGGACCACCACGTCGCCGGCCCCCAGGCCGAGGAGCGAGGGCAGCAGGGCCACGAGCTCCTTGGAACCGACCGTCGGCAGGACGGCCCACGGGTCGAGGTCGGGCACCCCTCGTCGACGGGCGAACCACGTGACCACGGCCTCACGCAGGGCCGTGGTGCCGTGGGTCGTGGGGTAGCCCGGGGCGTTCGCCGCGGCCGCGAGGGCCTCGCGCACGACGGCAGGGGTCGGGTCGACCGGGGTCCCGACCGAGAGGTCGACGATCCCGTCGGGGTGGGCTCGCGCCCGCTCCGCACAGGGGACCAACGAGTCCCAGGGGAAGTCAGGCAGAGCCCCCGCGAGCAGTCCCACCCGCTACCTGCCGGTGCGGCGCGGGGCACGGGGGCCGCGCGTCCGCGCGCTCACTCCGGGCCGGCCTGGGGGGGCAGGGCCGCGATGATCGGGTGGTCACTGTCGATCTCACCGAGCTTCGCCGCACCGCCGGGTGAGCCGAGCACGTCGAAGAACTCGACGTTCGCCTTGTAGTACTCGCTCCACTGCTCGGGGACGTCGTCCTCGTAGTAGATCGCCTCGACGGGGCAGACGGGCTCGCAGGCGCCGCAGTCGACGCACTCGTCGGGCTGGATGTAGAGCGAGCGCTTGCCCTCGTAGATGCAGTCGACCGGACACTCCTCGATGCAGGCCTTGTCCTTGACGTCCACGCAGGGCTGGGCGATCACGTAGGTCACGAGCGGGTCCCTCCAGGTGCCGAGAGCACGCCGTCGGCGTGCGGACCTAGTATCCCTCAGGTGAGCCCGTCCGCGACGTCAGGTCCAGAACCCCGCCGTCGACCACCCTGGACGACGTGGGAGGTCGGTCAGCGCGTGGTGGTCCGACGCCGGCTCGCCGAGGGTGGCTTCACCGACGTCCTGGGCGAGCTAGTGCGGTGCGCGCCCGACGCCCTGGTGGTCCGGACCCGCCGGGGCGAGGTCCTGGTCCCGACCGAGGAGATCGCCCTGGGCAAGCTGGTCCCGCCCGCACCAGCCCCCCGGCGCCCGCGGGGGACGTGAGGGCTCAGCAGGAGGTCGTGGAGGTCAGCCCTCGCCGTCGGCCCCCTGCGTGCCGGGGGCCGGACCGCAGACGACCGCGTCCTGCGGCCGGTAGGTCCACGTGTCTGTCTCCTCGGACTCGAGCTCGCCGTCCAGGAGCAGCCGCCGTCCGACCGTCACCGTGAACCCCGGGTTGCCGGCGGACTGCGAGATGCAGTCCGGGCGGGTGTTGTAGACGGTCTTGGGCGAGACGACGTTGGAGCGTCCGCTGGTCCAGGACTCGACCTCCCAGTACTCGGTGCTCCAGACCCTCACGTGCAGCTGGCCGCCACCGACCCACGACTGCAGGAGCACCCCGTAGGGCGTGGTGTTGCGGAACTTCACGTCCAGCACGCCCTCGTAGATGGTGGCCTCGCGCCCCTCGGGGTAGCGACTGAAGTAGTAGCTGTGCGGCCGGTGCTCGACGTCCTCGAGCCCGGCGAGGAACGAGGCGTTGTAGACCGTCGTGCCCATCTGGGACAGGCCACCACCGAGCCCGTCGGTCAGCACGCCGTTGACGACGACCCCGGCCTGGCGGTAACCCGTCTCGACCGTGATGGGGCCGATCACGTCCGTCAGGCTGAAGACCTCGTCGGGACGCACGAGCGTCCCGTTCACCCGACCTGCGCCGACGGTGAGGTTGTGGGTCCGGTCCACGTCGGCCGTCACCGCGGTCGAGAACTCGGAGACCACCTCGACCACGCCGAGCTCGTCGAGCTCGGCCGTCGTTCGGGCCGGGTCGGTCTCGACGAGCTCGACCCGTGCGGTGCGGTCCTCGCCGGTGCCGGCCGCGGACACGGCCTCACCCAGCTCGGCAGGGTCCAGGGTGGTCCCCGCCTCGCCCGGGACGACGACGGGCGCGTCCCCCTCGAAGGCGAACCGGGCGTCAGCGGCGTCGGTGAGCAGATCCGTGGTGCGCGCCAGGACGGCCTCGACGAGGGTCTCACCGTCCATCGTCAGGTCGAGGACGCCGTCGTCAGGCACGAAGGAGGCCGCACCGGTCACGACCTCGACCGGGAGCTCGGCACGCTGGTCGGCCACGACGACGGTCACCGGGGCGTCCGCGAGGGGGCGGGCGATCTCCTCGACGACCCGCTCGACCTCCTCCGTGGTGATCGCGGCGGTCGTGGCCTGGGCGGGCAGCTCGACGGGGCGGGCCGCGGTGATCCACTCCTCGACCAGGAGCTCTCGGCTCGCCTCGGCGTCGATCGTGCTGCCCTCGGTCGCCCCCGTGCTCACGGGCTCGGCGTCGACGAAGGTGACCGTGCCGTCCACGGGCTCGGTGGCCAGCGAGGCGCCGAGCTCGGCGATCGTGGCGTCGAGGGCCTCGGCGTCGATCGTGCTGACCGGCTCGACCTCAGCCCCGCCGAAGATCTGGTGCCACAGACGCACGGGCTCCAGGCCGAACCCCGTGACCTGGTCGATCGTCGCCTCCTCGTCGAGGGCGAGTCCGGCGCCCTCGGGATCGAAGGTCGTGCGCTTCTCGCCGACGGCGACGGCGATCGGCTCGGTGGTCGCGCTGCTCAACGAGTCGGCCAGGTGGTCGACCGCAGCCTCAGCCGTCAGGCCGCCGACGTCGACCCCGGCGACGGTCGAGCCGGGCGGGACGCGGTCCGACCACAACCAGAGCGCCCCGACGTAGAGGCCGCCGAGGACCACCACCACCGCGGAGACCGTCGCGAGGACGCGGGGCCAGCGACGGGAGCTCTCCTGCTCGGGGAACACGTCCATCGGTGAGTCCGAGGCGTCCTCGCCGGACCGGCCGCGCGACGGTGCGGGGAGGGTGCGGTCGGGTCCTGGACCGGTGGGCTCCTCAGGGGTCGCGCTGACCTCGGGCCCATCAGGGGTCGCGCTGGCCGTGGGTGCAGCCTCAGCGCCCGCGTCCACCTCGGTCGGGTTCTCGGCCTCGTCCCCGGCCGCCGACGGGGCCGGGGGGTTGCGGAAGGAGCGGCGGACGGGGGTCTCGGCAGGCCCCTCGACCGGCGTCGCGCCCTCGCCGACGGGGTCCGCGGTCGCCGGGGCCGACGGCTCCTCCGGGACGTCCATGACCTCGGTGCCGCCCGCCGGGCCCGGCGTCCGCTCGACGCGGTCCGGCACCGACGTGGTTCCGGCGTCGGGATCGGTGTCGGGGTCGGGGTCGGCGGTCCCCGTGGGCACCGCGGGATCGGCAGGCTCGGCAGGCTCGGGTCGGACGACGTCAGGATCGGAATCAGCGGGGTCAGCGGGGTCAGCGGGGTCAGGACCCGCGGGGGCCTGCTCACCAGCAGGGTCCGCGACAGCTGCCGCCTCCGTGAGGTCCTCGGACTCGGCGTCCGCCACGGCTCCGCCGGTCGTCGGGGGTGCCGCTGCCTCCGGGGCGGCCTCAGGATCCGCAGGCGTCGTGGGCTCGCCCTCGTCGTCGACGGGCGCGGGCCCGTCAGCGGGCTCGACCGCCGCGGGCGCGTCAGCGGACTCGGCCGACTCAGCTGACTCAGCGGACTCAGCCGGCTTGCTAGCCTCCGTGTGCTCGGCGTCAGCCTGCTCGCTCCCGTCGGGGGACTCGGCGGCCTCGGACGCTTCCTCGTGCACGGGGTCGACGGCGTCGTCGGGCTGTCGTCCCTGGGTCATCGGTGATGGTCTCCCCTGCGGCGGTGACGGGCGCGGTCTCGCCCGGCGCGAGTCTACGTCCCATCCGAGTGCCGCTCCGGGACCTGCCGAGGACACCGCGCGGAGCCCGGCAGGTCAGGCCTGCGCACCCTGACCGACGGGGGCGCCGCTGAACCAGCGTCGAGGCAGGGCGGCCGCGAGACCGGCCGCGAGTGCGCCCGAGTACCAGATGACCCCGATCGGCTCGAGGGCCACGAGGACGTCGCCTCCGGGCCCCTGGCCTGCGAGGACGCTGACGGTGGTGAAGACGCCCAAGGCGATGACCAGCACCCCGACCCATCCGACCCACGCCCGGGCGAGGACCCCGGCCGCGGCGACGGTGACGAGGGCGAGGATCAGGCCCCAGGGCGCCTCGGCCCGATGCACCCCGGTACCGACGACTCCGACCAGGACCCCGACGAGGAGCAGGGCGAGGTAGCGACCGATCTGTCGTCCTGAGATGAGGTCCACGCGGTCAGGCTACCCGCGGGCGGATGCCGGCCGGCCACTCCGTCGGGGCCGGGCCCTGCCCGTGCGCCACGCGGTAGGTCTCGGTCGCCAGGAGCGGCTGGAGCACCGCGTTGCTGAGCGCGAAGCGGGCCACGTGCGTGCTGCCCGGGGTCGGGCGGACGGCCTGCACCTGGGTCGCGTGGCTACGCATGGCGGCGAGCACCTTGTCGAGCACGGGGTCGACGTCGACCTCGACGTCGACCCCGGCCGAGGGGACAGCAGCTGAGGGCACCGGACCGGCAGGGTCGGGCAGCGCGAGGCCCGCGGGGGTCGGCTCCTCGGCGAGGGCCCTGTACGCGGCGCGGAGCTGAACGAGGTCGAGCACCGCCCACAGCACCGTCGGGGCGACGGCCAGGTGAGCGGTGGCGAGCTCGACCGCGCGGGTCATCACGCGGTGGGCGTGGACGTGGTCCGGGTGACCGTACCCGCCGCCGGGCTCGTAGCCGACCACGACCGTCGGCTCCTCGCGCCGGATGAGGTCGGCCAGTCCAGCGGCTGCGACGTCGACGGGCACCCGGACGAAGGCGTCCTCGGGCAGGTCGGCGGCCGCGGTCGCCTGCCCTGTGGCGATCCAGGCCATGCCTGAGTCGGCGAAGCGGAGCCGGCCGCCGGGCCCATCACCGTCGTCCTGCCCACCGGGGCTGCTGCTCGGCCGGACGAGCTGGTCGAGGAAGGCGTGGTGCCGCACGCCGAGCGCAGCCAGGGCACCCGCGAGCTCGACCTCCCGGTGCTCGGCGAGAGCTCGACCGTTCCCCTCCAGGACCGACTGCTCGGGCCCGATGACCTCGCCCTGCTCGCCCCGGGTGCAGGTCACCACCGTCGTCGGCAGCCCGGCAGCCGCCCACGTCGCCAGCAGGGCCCCGGTGCTGAGGGTCTCGTCGTCCGGGTGCGCGTGGACGGCGAGGAGGCCTCCGGTCACGCCTCGGCGTTCCCGGACCGGCGTCGACGCCGCAGACGACCACGGACCCCCGTGCCGGGCCCGTCCCCGGGCGCGGTGTCGGGGGCCTCGGCCTGGGTGGCGGTCCTGTCGTCGTCGTAGTCGTCCAGCATGGTCGTGACGTGCTCGGTCACCCGGTCGGTCACGTGGGCCGTGAGCCGCGCGCGCAGCTCGCGGCGCTGGGCGCGCAGGAAGTCCTGGTGCTCCTGGTGCAAGGCCTTGGAGATCGCGACCGCCATCGCGACCATCACCACGGAGAACGGCAGGGCGATGAGGATCGCCGCAGTCTGCAGGGCCACCAACCCCCCGGCCAGCAGCAGGGCGATCGCGAGGAGCCCTTCGAGGACCGACCAGGTGACCCGGACGCCGATGCGCGGCGAGGGGTTGCCGCCGGTCGAGAGCATCGCGACCACGAGAGAGCCCGAGTCGCTCGAGGTGATGAAGAAGAGCGTCACCAGGAGGATCGCGACCACCGACAGGAAGGCCCCCCAGGGCAACCCGCCCAGGAGGTCGAAGAGGGCGTTCTCCTCACTGATGGCGCCGTCGTCGGGGATCAGGCCGCCCTCGCCGAAGAGCTCACGGTGGATCGCGCTCCCCCCGAGGACCGAGAACCACAGGAAGGTGATCAGGGTGGGGACCATCAGCACGCCGCCGACGAACTCGCGCACCGTGCGGCCGCGGGAGATGCGGGCGATGAAGACGCCCACGAAGGGCGCCCAGGACATCCACCAGCCCCAGTAGAAAGTGGTCCAGGCGGCCTGCCAGGCCTCACCCTGCGCCCCCGAGAACGCGCTCACGTTGAAGGTCATGGGCAGGACGTTGGCAAGGTACACCCCGAGGGACTGGACGAAGTCCCGGAGCAGGAAGAGCGTCGGCCCGAGGATGAGCAGCGCGACGAGCAGGAGCCCCGCCAGGCTCACGTTGATGTTCGAGAGCCACTTGAGGCCTCGGTCCAGGCCGGACACCACCGAGGCAGTCGCCAGGATCGTGATGACCACGATGATCCCGATCTGCACGCCCGCGCTCGAGTCGATGAGGCCGATGTGCTCGAGCCCCGCCGAGATCTGCAGCACGCCGAGACCCAGGGAGGTCGCGACACCGAAGATGGTCCCCACGACGGCGGCGATGTCCACCGCGTCGCCGATCTTCCCCTCGACCCGGCGCCCGAGCAGCGGCTCGAGGGCCCAGCGGATGGACACCGGTCGCTTCTTGCGGTGGATCGCGTAGGCGATGGCCAGGCCCACCACGACGTAGATGGCCCAGGCGTGGACGCCCCAGTGCAGGTACGTCTGCGCCATCGCCGTCTCGGCGAGGCGCTCGGGGGTACCGATCACCCCAGGCTTGGGCGAGGCGAAGTGCATGAGCGGCTCGGCGACCCCGTAGAAGACCAACCCGATGCCCATGCCGGCCGCGAAGAGCATCGCGAACCAGGCGCCGATGCTGAAGTCGGGACGGTCGTCGTCGTCCCCGAGGGTGATGTCACCCCACCGACCGAGCCCGACCCAGAGCGCGAAGGCCACGAAGGCCGCGACGAGCAGCACGTAGTACCAGCCGAAGGCCCCGATGACATTGGTCTGGATCGCGCCGATCGTCTCCTCGGTCGCCTCGGGGAAGAAGATGGCGACGATCGCGATGATCAGGACGATGGCCAGGGCGGGCCAGAAGACCTGTCGGTGCACACCGCCACGGCCACGGCCGTAGGCCAGAGCTGGCGAGGGCGGCTGGGACGGGTCTGGCACCCTGGTGCTGCTGGTGCTCGTCATGGTCACTCCAGGGGCGGTCGGATCTGGACGGCCCCCAGGGTGGCAGAAGCCGGCGGACCGCGCACAGCGCCCCGGGGCGGAGGCGCTGCGCGCGGTCGGGTCAGGCGCGCTTGGCGCGCGAGGCGCTCCTGGCGCGGTCGTTCTGGTCGAGGATCACCTTGCGGATGCGCACGAACTCCGGGGTGACCTCGACGCACTCGTCCTCGCGGGCGAACTCGAGGGACTCCTCGAGGGTCAGCTTGCGCGGCGGGGTGAGGTTCTCGAACGTGTCGCTCGAGGCGGCACGCATGTTCGTGAGCTTCTTCTCCTTGGTGATGTTCACGTCCATGTCGTCGGCCCGGGCGTTCTCCCCGACGATCATGCCCTCGTAGACCTCCTGCGTGGGGTCCACGAAGAACGTGCCACGGTCCTGCAGGTTGATCATGGCGAAGGGCGTGACCTTGCCCGCACGGTCGGCCACGAGGGACCCGTTGTTGCGGGTCTCGATGGGCCCCTGCCACGGCTCGTAGCCGTGGGCGATGGACGAGGCGATCCCGGTGCCGCGGGTGTCGGTGAGGAACTGCGTCCGGAACCCGATGAGGCCGCGGGCCGGGACGACGAACTCCATCCGGACCCAGCCGGTGCCGTGGTTGGCCATCGTCTCCATGCGGCCCTTGCGCTGGGCGAGGAGCTGGGTCACCGAACCGAGGTACTCCTCGGGCACGTCGATGGTCATGTGCTCCATCGGCTCGTTGACCTTGCCGTCGACGACCTTGGTGACCACCTGGGGCTTGCCGACGGTGAGCTCGAAGCCCTCACGGCGCATCTGCTCGACGAGGATCGCCAGGGCGAGCTCACCGCGGCCCTGGACCTCCCAGGCATCCGGTCGCTCGGTCGGCAGGACCTTGAGCGAGACGTTGCCGATGAGCTCGGAGTCCAGCCGGTCCTTGACCTGGCGCGCGGTCACCTTGTGGCCCTTGCCGCCCTTGCCTGCGAGCGGTGAGGTGTTGATCCCGATGGTCATCGAGATGGCCGGGTCGTCGACGGTGATCAGCGGCAGCGGCCGCGGGTCGTCGATGTCGGTGAGGGTCTCGCCGATGGTGATGTCGGCGATGCCGGCGACGGCGACGATGTCCCCGGGGCCGGCCGAGTCGGTCGGGACCCGCTCGAGGGCCTTCGTCTCGAGCAGCTCGGTGATCTTGACGCTCGTGAGCGAGCCGTCGGACCGGGCCCAGGCCACCTGCTGGCCCTTGCGCAGCGTCCCGTTGAAGACGCGCAGCAGCGCGAGGCGACCGAGGAAGGGTGAGGCGTCCAGGTTGGTGACGTGGGCCTGGAGCGGCGCGCCCTCGGTGTAGGTCGGCGCGGGGATCTTGTCCAGGATCACCTGGAAGAGCGGCTCGAGGTTCTCCGAGTCGGGCAGGCCACCGTCCTCGGGCTGGTTGAGCGAGGCGCGGCCCGCGCGTGCTGCGGCGTAGACCACCGGGACGTCGAGGATCGAGTCGAGGTCGAGGTCAGGCACGTCCTCGTGCAGGTCGCTCGCGAGGCCGAGCAGGAGGTCGGTCGACTCGTGGACGACCTCCTCGATCCGCGAGTCAGGGCGGTCGACCTTGTTGACCAGGAGGATCACGGGCAGCTTGGCCGCCAGGGCCTTGCGCAGCACGAAGCGGGTCTGCGGCAGGGGACCCTCGCTCGCGTCCACGAGCAGCACGACGCCGTCCACCATGGACAGGCCGCGCTCGACCTCCCCGCCGAAGTCGGCGTGGCCCGGGGTGTCGATGACGTTGATGGTGATGCCGTCGGGCTCCCCCGCGGCGATCGCGGCGGGGCCGCGGTACCGGATCGCCGTGTTCTTGGCGAGGATCGTGATGCCCTTCTCGCGCTCCAGGTCCCCCGAGTCCATCGCGCGCTCGTCGATGTGCGCGTGGGAGCCGAAGCTGCCCGACTGCCACAGCATGGCGTCGACGAGGGTGGTCTTGCCGTGGTCGACGTGGGCGACGATCGCGACGTTGCGCAGGTCGGAGCGCACAGGCATGGGAGTACTCATCTCAGAAGACGGGGAGCGCGCCGGACATGGGGCGCCAGTCGATTTTACACGCCGACGCCCCGGTCACCGCGCAGGACGGCGATCGGCCCCCGACCAGGAGAGGTCAGGGGCCGGTCGTCAACGGGGGTGGAGAGCGCTCAGACGCTGCCGCCCTGCTGGCCGGCGCCGCGGTGCTGCACGTCGGTCTTCATGCGGTTCTCCGCCTGCTCGATCTCGGAACGGTCCGCAGGGCGACCCGTGGCGGTGTGCACCCCGGTGCGGACCAGCTCCTCCTCGAGCAGGCGGTCGCGCTCCTCGCGGCGGATCTTCTGCTCGGCCGGGTCAGGCACCGGCACGGCCGAGAGCAGGCGCCGGGTGTAGTCCTGCTGCGGGCTCCGCAGGATCTGGTCGCGCGGTCCCTGCTCGACGAGCTCGCCCTTGTGCATCACGGCGATCCTGCTCGAGAGGATCTCGACGACGGCGAGGTCGTGGCTGATGAAGAGGCAGGCGAAGCCGTGCTCGTGCTGCAGCTCCTGGAAAAGGTCGAGCACCCTGGCCTGGACCGAGACGTCGAGGGCCGAGGTGGGCTCGTCAGCGACGAGCAGCCGCGGGCTGAGGGCGAGTGCGCGGGCGATGCCCACACGCTGGCGCTGGCCGCCCGAGAGCTCGTGCGGGTACCGGTTGCGCATGCTGCGGGACAGGTGGACCTGGTCCAGGAGCTCCTCGACGCGACGGTCGAGCTCGGCCCCCGCGGCCACCTTGTGCAGCTTGAGCGGCTCACCGATCGACTCACCGATGGGCAGCCGGGGGTTGAGCGAGGAGCCCGGGTCCTGGAAGACGATCGAGACGTGGTTGCGCACCTCGCGCAGGTCCTTGCTCGAGATGCCCGCCATCTCCTGGCCACCGATGCGCAGGGACCCGCCCGCGACGGGAAGCAGCCCGACGGCGGCACGTCCGACGGTGGTCTTGCCCGAGCCCGACTCCCCGACGAGGCCGACGACCTCACCGCGGGCGATCGTGAGGTCGATCTGGTCCACCGCGCGGAAGGCCGGCGTGCGACCGCGGCTGGGGTACTCGATGACCATCTTCTCGGCGACGAAGGCGGCTGCCGTCTCGCCGTCGGTGGTCGAGGGCGTGGCCACCGGTGCCGTCGTCGTGCTGCTGGCGCGGGTCCCCTCCCCCGAGGTTCCGCCGTCGATCCCGCGACCCAGGTGCGGCACTGCCTCGAGGAGCTGACGGGTGTACGGGTCCTGCGGACGGTTGAAGATGTCGTCGGCGAGCCCGGACTCGACGATCCGCCCGTTCTTCATGACGATCACGCGGTCGGCGAGGTCGGCGACCACGCCCATGTCATGGGTGATGAGGATGATGCCCGAGTCGATGCGGGTCCGCAGGTCCCGCATGAGCTTGAGGATCTCGGCCTGGACCGTGACGTCGAGGGCCGTGGTCGGCTCGTCGGCGATCAGCAGCTTGGGGTCGCAGGCCAGGGCCTGAGCGATCATGGCGCGCTGGCGCTGCCCGCCCGAGAGCTGGTGCGGGTACTTGTCCACCGACTTGGCCGGCTGCGGGATGTCGACGAGGGTGAGCAGCTCGATGGCCCGCGCGCGGGCCGCCTTGGGCCCGAGGTCGAAGTGGGTCCGCAGGGTCTCGATGATCTGGAACCCGACCGTGTACACGGGGTTCAGGGCCGTCATCGGCTCCTGGAAGATCACCGAGACGTCCTTGCCTCGGACGCGCGAGAGCTGCTTGTGCGGCAGACCGAGCAGCTCACGGCCGGCGAGCTTCGCGCTGCCGGTGGCCCGGCCGTTGCGAGGCAGCAGCCCGATGAGGGACATCGAGGACTGCGTCTTGCCCGAGCCCGACTCGCCGACGATCGCGAGGACCTCACCAGGGTGGACGTCGTAGCTGACGTCGACGGCGGCGGGGAACCACTCGCCCTCGACGTAGAAGTCGACCCCGAGGTCGCGGACCTCGAGGATCGGCGTCTGCTCGGTGGTGGGGGTGTCAGTAGCCACGGTGAGGCCCTGTCCTTTCACGACGGCGCGCGGTCCGGGTACGGACGTGCGCGAGGGGGCACTGGGGGCGGTCTGCCAGGACGGGTCCGCCTGCTGGGTCTGGGACGATGACGGCGTGGAGTCGCAGACGGTCGAGTTCAGAGCACGCAGCGGACGCATCCTGACCGTCGCGGTCGGCGTGCTGTGCGGGGTGGCCCTCGTGGCCACCGTGGTGGAGGACCCGGTGGTCGGGCTGAGGTACCTGCCGGCCCTCCTCCTCCCTGCCGTGCTGGTGTGGACGCTCCTGGGACGCCCGGCAGTCCTGGTCGACGACAGCGGGGTCGAGGTGCGCAACGTCCTGCGGACCGTGCACCTGCCCTGGCCGTCGATCCTGCGGATCGACACCAAGTACGCGCTGACCCTCGAGACGGCCTACGGCACCTACTCCGCATGGGCCGCCCCGGCGCCGGGACGCATGCAGGCCCTCGGCGCCGGCCCGGAGGACCTCGCGCACCTGCCCGAGTCCACCTACGGCGCAGGCGGCGCGCGACCCGGAGACCTGATCACCTCGCCCTCCGGCCAGGCGGCGGCGTACGTGCGCCGCCGCTGGGAGGAGCTGCGCGACGCCGGCCACCTCGACGACCCCCGGCTCGAGGCAGCGCGCCCCGGGGTGCGTTGGCACGTCGTGCCGGCACTGACCGTGGGCCTGCTCTCGGTCCTGGCCGTCGTGGCCGTGCGCCTCTGACAGGCTGAGCACCGGGCTCAGCCCTTGGCCATCTTGCGCTGGCTCGGGATCTTCCGCTGGCGCGGGTCGAAGGCGTCCCGCAGCCCATCACCGATGAAGTTCACGCACAACGCGATCAGCACGATGAACAGCCCCGGCCACCAGAACAACCACGGCCGGGTGGCGAAGGCCGTCTGGTACTCGTTGATGAGGTTGCCGAGCGAGACGTCCGGCGACGTGATGCCGAAGCCGAGATAGCTCAGGGCCGTCTCGAGGAGGATCGCCGAGGCCATCAGGAGCGTCGCGTTGACGATGATCACGCCGACCGCGTTGGGCAGCATGTGCTTGAACATGATCCGAGCACTGCTCGCTCCGGCGACACGGGCAGCGTCGACGAACTCCCGTTCGCGCAGGGAGAGGAACTCGCCACGGACCAGACGAGCCATGGACGTCCAGGTGACGAAGCTCAGCGCCAGAGCGAGGGTGATCGGGCTGGCCCCACCGACGAGCACACCGAGGATTGCACCGATCATGATGATCGGGATGGTGATGATCATGTCGGTGAACCGCATGAGCAGGTTGTCGAGACGCCCGCGGAAGTAGCCCGCGAGAGCCCCCATCACGATGCCGATGGTGCTCGCGACGAGCCCGATGATCGTCATGACCAGCAGGGACTGCTGGGTGCCTCGCATCACCAGCGCGAAGACGTCCTTGCCGATGTTGTCCTGCCCGAACGGGTGGTCACCCATCGAGATGCCACCGTCGAAGGACATGGTCGGGGCGCCGCCCGAGTTCACGATCGGGAGGTTCTCGCGGTAGTTGAACTGCCACCACCCGGGGATCGGGCCCCATCCGATCGAGGTCGTCGCGAGCAGGACGATCCCGGTGAGCACGACAGCTGCGGTCATCGCACCACGGTGCCGGACGAACCTCCGCAGGACGATCTTGCCCTGCGAGAGGCCCTCGACCTCCTTGAGCTCGATCGCGTTCTCGACGTTCTCCGCCGGGTCGGTGTGCTCCCCGGACTGCGGGTTCATGGGCGTGGGGGTACTCATGCGTTCACCCGGATCCTGGGGTCGAGGGCTGCGTAGACGAAGTCGACGACGATGTTCGCGAGGACCAGCAGCGTCCCGACGACGATGAAGTAGCCCATCACGGGGTCGGCGTCCTGACGGTTCATGCCCTGGATGAAGAGGGTGCCCATACCGGTCCACCCGAAGATCCGCTCGGTGATGATCGCTCCGCCGAAGAGGTTCGCGATGTCGAGCGGCACGATCGTCGCGAGCGGGATGAGGGCGTTGCGGAAGGCGTGCCGAACCGTCACCACCCGCTCCGAGAGGCCCTTGGCCCGCGCCGTGCGGATGTAGTCCTGATTCATCACCTCGAGAAGGCTCGCCCGCGAGTACCGCGTGTAGGAGGCGAAGGAGATGAGGATCAGGGCGATGGTCGGCAGGATCAGGTGCGTGTAGGTGTCCAGCGTCTCGACCCAGAAGTCACCGGTCAGACCAGGGGTCTGCGAGCCGATCGTGGCGATCGGTCGTCCGGCGATCCGGCTCGAGCTGCTGTACACCTCCCAGACGCCCATCAGCCGGTCCACGAAGATCAGGATCGCGACGAAGACCGCGGTGATGGCGGCCGAGCGCATCGACTGCCCGCGGTCCGGCCCGCCGAAGAGCCACCCGATGACGACACCCGAGAGCACGGTCAGCAGACCGAAGCCGATGATCATCAGTGCGCTGGCGTTCACGAAGGCGAACTGGAGCGGGAAGTAGAGGGCAAGACCGAGGCCGACGGCGGTGAGCGCGGAGTAGAGCGCCTTGCGGTTGCGCAGCCCGGCCGCGACCGCCGTGACCCCGAAGGCGATGGCCACACCGAGAATGCCGATCACCACAGGACCGAGGCTCGGGTCCAGCAACCAGCCGGTGGTCGTGATGAAGGTGAGCATCCCCGCGGTCGCGGCACCCGCGATGACGAAGGTCGTGGCGCGACGGCGCGCGTTCCCTCCGACGATCGCCTGCCACACGAGGCCGCCGAGGAGTGAGATCCCGGCGATCGCCGCCGGCGATATCCGTGGGTCGGCGAGGAAGTCGTTGAACCCGATCGCACCCCAGAGCTTGAGCAGCACCGCGACCCAGAAGGAGGGCAGCGAGTACAGCACGAAGGACATGAAGGTCACGCCGTAGTCGAAGCCGGTGTACTGGCGCAGCGCGCTGGCGATACCGACCGTGACGCCGAGGGCCAGGGCGACGACGACCGACATCCCGATGAGGGTGACCGTCTGCGGGATCGCCGAGGACAGCATCGCGACGACCGGCTGGTTCGTCACCCAGCTGCTGCCCAGGTCGCACTGCCCGACCAGGCACCCGGCCGCTCCCCCGAGCCACGAGAGGTAGCGCACGGGGGCGGGGGTGTCGAGGTTGAGCAGGTCGATCCGCTGCTGGATCAGCTGGTCCCGGTTGGGCGCCGAGCTCGCGTAGAGCTCCTCGAGCGGGTCGAGGGAGTAGGCGAGCAGCATGTAGACGATGAAGGTGGCTCCGAGGAGCACGATCGCCGAGGACAGGATGCGCCTGCCGAGGAAGGAAAGCATCGGCCCGCTCGCTCGGAGGCGGGCGCGTGGGCCGGTGGCGGAGACCGGAGCGGCGGAGACCGCTTCGTCACCGCTCGCGCGGCTCGACACTGAGGTTGCTATGGGGTGCTGGACCTCGCTGGACGTGGGTCATGGTCGGCGTGAGTCTACGCGGACCGTCGGAGGGGAAGTTCACCCGGGGTTCTCCCGGGGACCTCCGCCCGGTCGACGAGGGCCGCGACCGGGGCAGGGCAGGGCGACGAGCGCCGTCTTGGGTGATCTGGGCACCAACCACGTGCCCTCACGCTCGGTGGGGTACCGCGGCGGACCGCGGTACCCCACCGGTCATGCATTCAGGGGTTCAGCAGAGCTGAACCGCCATCACTCGGTCTCAGCCTCCGTGCCGGGAGCCTCGATCGAGTCCTCAGCGCTGATGTCCCACTCCCAGTAGTTCCAGAAGATGGTCGGCGAGAGCGGGATGGTCGAGGTGCCACCCAGCACATCACGCCAGGCCATCACACCGGGGTGCTGGAAGATCGGCACCGAGAAGCCGGCCTCGTTGAGCTCGGTCTCGATCTGGATGAGCAGCTCGGTCTCGACCTCGGGGTCGGTGTTGGTCGAGAGCTCGTCCCAGTACGCGTCCATGGTGTCGCTCGAGTAGCCACCGAAGTTGTTCAGACCGTCGGTGACGTAGTTCGCCTGCGAGTTGAGCGCGAAGGTGCTCGTGGACTGCCAGCCGAAGAGCGAGGCGTCGTAGGTGGCGGTCTGCGCCAGGCGCGGGCCCCAGTCGACGTCACCCTCGTCGATCACGTTGAAGCCGACCTCAGAGGCCGAGTTCGCGATGAGCTCGTACTGGTTCTCGCGGCGGACGTTGCCCTCGCCGTAGAGGAAGCGCACGTCGATCGGGGTCTCGACCCCGGCCTCCTCGAGCAGCGCGGTCGCGGCGTCCCGGTTCGCCTGGTCGTCCTCCGAGAACAGGTCGGATCCGTTGCCGGCCACGACCTCCTCGTAGTTCGGGGCGTCGGGGACGAGGTTGTGCGAGTTGCGCAGCACGGCGTCCGGCTGGATCGGCTGGATCAGCTTCTCCATGATCTCGGTGCGCGGCACCGAGAGGAGGAAGGCCTGACGCACGAGGCGCGCGGTCTCCTCGTCACCACCGTAGGCGGCCGGGTCGAACGGGCCGCCGTTGCCGAAGACCACGTCGACGTGCTCGTAGGTCCCCTCGGACGTGCCCTCGAACTCGACGCCGTCCATGCCCTCGAGGGTCGCGACCAGGTCGACCGAGGCCTGCGGCGAGATCAGGTCGACCTCACCGTTCTGCAGGGCCGTGGCCGAGGCCAGCGGGTCCTCGTTGTAGCGGATGGTGATGGCCTCGACCTGCGGGGCGGGGCCCCACTCGTAGTCGTCGCGTGCGGTGACCGTGAGGTACTGGCCCTCCACGAAGTCCGTCATCACGTAGGCGCCCGAGGAGAGGTACAGGCGCTCGTCGTCGGGCAGGGAGGTGAAGTCGAAGCCGCTGTTCCACGCCGCCGAGATGGCCGAGAGGTCCTCGGTGTTCTCGTTCGCGAAGGCGTCGTAGAGACGCTCCTTGGCCTCCTGGGCGTCCTCGACCTCGAGCGCGACCCCGGCGAGGGCGTGCGCCGCGACGGGCGAGGGCTGGATCGAGACCTCCCAGTCGGAGCGGGGCTCGTCGTACTCGAAGGTGACGGTGCGGCCGTCGTCGCTGATCTCAGGCATGCCCGAGATCAGGTTCGCGGCGGGGGAGGTCGAGCTGAAGTAGACGCCCGCGTCGATCGCGTCCTGGTTGGAGATCTCGCCGGTCTCGGGGTCGTACTCGGGCTCGACGTTGTCCCAACGGTCGTTCTGGGCGGCCCAGTAGAGGAACACGTCGTAGGCGTCGACAGGCGTGCCGTCCGACCACGTGACGCCCTCGTTCACGGTGTACTCGACCGTGAAGGGGTCCTCCGAGGTGACCTCGTACGAGCCGAAGTCCTCGTTCTGGGCGATGTTGAGCTCGCCGTCATAGTAGTTGAACTGAGCGTTCGTCAAATACAGGATGTTCGCGTTGGCCGTCGCGTTGCCGGTGTCCGTGAGGTTGTTCTGCGAGTAGAACGACTGGTTCCAGCCGACACTGACCGAGGTGTCCTCCTCGATCTCGCTCCCCTCGGGGGTCGAGCACGCACTCAGCACGAGCGCACCCGTCGCGACGATGGCACCTGCGGCGCCGATTCGCCTGATCTTCACTGTTCCTCCTGACAAGGATGCGGTGGGGCCGCGCACGACCTGTGTCTTCGAACCGCGTGGGGTGCGAGGAGCACGGGTCACCCGTGTCCACCATGGATGACCGTGACCATACAACCGCCGAATGCGGCTGTCGGGACACGTCACGAGCCGGAAGTCCGATCGTTACGCATTCGATACTGGCCGGTACGTCTCACATCGTGGAACGATCGTCGCATCGCCCTCGCGTGGATGTCGTCGAGCATCCGGCCCCGGACGACGGATCCTAGCGTGGCCACCCTCTCAGGCCACTGAATCAGTGCCTAGTAGGGCAGGCCGCAGTCCCTAGCACGTCACGCACCGCGATGTCGGTGGGTGAGACCTCCACGGACGAGAACCCCGCTGCGCGCACGAACAGTCCCGCCGACCGGTACAAGCCGGAAACACGGCGCCCCGCCCCTGACGCAGGACGACGTGAGGTCGGCTACCGGCGCGACCTGGCAGACCGCCCTGCGCGAGGTGGCACGACTCCGACGGGACGGCGGCCGGCCAAGGAGGCGGCTCGCGCGGCGGCTGCCCCTCCGGCCCTCGGGGCCCGGGTGGTCAGTCGACCGGGTGGTCAGTCGGCCGGGTGGTCAGTCGAACGGGTCCTCGTACTCGAAGCCGGGAACTGCCTCCGGGTCGATCACCAGCACCTCGCCCGGCTGGATCGGCTCATCAAGCTCGTGGCCGTTCAGCATCCCGATCGACCCACCGTTGTAGACGCAGAGCCGCGCCCCGATCACCCCTTCGACGTCCCCGGCCGCGGCCGTGTAGGTCGCGATACGCCCCTGACCGTCGTAGCCGACCTCGCCCTGGGCGAACCTCCGTGGCCCCATGTCCACGAGGTTCTCAGGAAGGAGAACCTCAGCCACGGTGCCGAGGGAGAGGTGTGCAGCCGCGGTGCAGTCGCCAGGGCCACCGGCCGGGACCCACGTACCGTCTTGCACCTCGACGTAGCCGGCCCACGGATCGACGTCGTCGCTCGACGACTCAGCGGGAGCCGTCTCGGACGGCGCCTGCACGTCAGGCGTTGCGAGAGTGGTCACCGGTGCCTTCGAGACCACCTCATCAGGGGCTGACGGCGCAGTAGACATCGAGCACCCGGCGAGGACGACGCCGAGGGCGACAGCACCGAGCGCCCGGCCTCGTGGGGCGGCCGCCTCCAGCACACGATGCACCTCGGTTCTCACCCCCGCGACCATAGCCGCGCAGCCAGTCGCGGGGAAGAACCGGCCGCGAGAGGTGACCCGGCTACACGTTGAAGCGGAACTCCACCACGTCGCCGTCGGCCATGACGTAGTCCTTGCCCTCGATGCGGGCCTTGCCCGCCGCGCGGGCGTTGGCAATGGAGCCGGCCTCGACCAGGTCCTCGAAGCTGATGACCTCGGCCTTGATGAAGCCACGCTCGAAGTCGGTGTGGATCACGCCAGCCGCCTGGGGGGCGGTCCAGCCCGTGCGGATGGTCCAGGCGCGGGCCTCCTTGGGCCCTGCCGTGAGATAGGTCTGCAGGCCGAGGGTCTCGAACCCGACCCGCGCGAGCTGGTTCAGACCGGGCTCGTCCTGGCCCGTCGAGGCGAGCATCTCGGCGGCGTCCTCGGGGTCGAGGTCGACCAGCTCGGACTCGAGCTTCGCGTCGAGGAAGATCGCCTCGGCAGGGGCCACGAGCTCACGCATGCGGGCCTTGAGGCCCTCGTCGGCCAGACCCGCCTCGTCGGTGTTCACGACGTAGATGAAGGGCTTGGAGGTCATGAGCTGGAGCTCGCGCAGCGCCTGGGGGTCCACGCCGGCCTTGGCGAGCCGGTCGCGTGCCGCGAAGAGGGTCGAGCCCTCGGCGAGCACCTCGTAGGCCTGCTGCGCCGCGGTCAGGACGGCGGCGTCGGTCTTCTTGCCACGCACCTCCTTCTCGAGGCGGGGCAGAGCCTTCTCGACCGTCTGGAGGTCGGCGAGGACGAGCTCGGTGTTGATGGTGTCGAGGTCGTCGGCCGGGTCGACCTTCCCCGCGACGTGGTGCACGTCCTCGTCGACGAAGGCGCGGACCACCTGGCAGATCGCGTCCGCCTCACGGATGTTGGCGAGGAACTGGTTGCCCATCCCCTCGCCCTCGCTCGCGCCGCGGACGATGCCCGCGATGTCCACGAAGGACACGGTGGCCGGCACGATCCGTTCGCTGCCGAAGATCCCCGCCAACGTGTCGAGGCGCGGGTCTGGCAGGGAGACCACACCGATGTTGGGCTCGATCGTCGCGAACGGGTAGTTCGCGGCGAGCACCCCCGCACGGGTCAGGGCGTTGAAGAGGGTGGACTTGCCGACGTTGGGCAGTCCGACGATGCCGATGCTGAGAGCCACGGGCGACGAGTCTACGGGTCGAGCCCTGGGCGACGCGCAGCGGAGCACGGGCGGGCCCCGGTGTCGGTGGTCCCTGGGAGGGTGCTCGGCATGGAGATCCTGCTCGTCCTGGTCGGTCTGGTCATCGGTGCTGCGCTCGGCTGGCTCGGGGCACACCTGAGGCTCGGGAACCGCACCCGTCGGCTCGAGGGGCGCCTCACCGAGGCCACCGCCCTCCTCGACGCCGAGCGGCGGGTCAGCACGGAGCGGGTCGCGAACGCCCAGGGTGATCAGCAACGCCTCCTCGAGCAGTTCCGCGCCGTCGCCTCGGACGCGCTCTCGGCCAACAACCAGCAGTTCCTCGGCCTCGCCGAGCAGCGGCTCCGGGCCTCCGAGCAGCAGCACGACGCGACCCTGGCCCAGCGCGAGCAGGCCGTGCGCGCCATGGTCGACCCGCTCACGCGTGTGATCGACCAGGTGAAGGCCGAGATGACCACGGCCGAGCAGGCCCGGACCGCGGGCCAGGCCGCCCTGGGCGAGCAGCTGAGGTCGATGCACGAGGTCTCCGAGCTGCTGCGCAACGAGACGGGCCAGCTCGTCACCGCGCTGCGCTCCTCCCAGGTCCGGGGCCGCTGGGGCGAGCTGCAGCTGCGACGCGTGGTCGAGGCCGCCGGCATGCTCGACCACGTCGACTTCGTCGAACAGGCAGGGACCCGCACCGACGACGGCCTGCAGCGCCCCGACATGGTGGTGCGGCTCAGCGGCGGCAAGCAGGTGGTGCTGGACGCCAAGGTGGCGTTCCTGGGCTACCTCGAGGCCGTGCAGGCCACCGACGACGCGGTACGACGCGAGCGGCTCGCCGCGCACAGTCGCCACCTGCGCAAGCACGTCGACGACCTCGCGGCCAAGCAGTACTGGGAGCAGTTCTCCCCCGCCCCCGAGTTCGTCGTGATGTTCGTGCCCGCCGAGCCCTTCCTGCACGCCGCCCTCGAGGTCGACCCCGGGCTCTACGAGTACGCCATGGAACGCAACGTGGTGCTCGCCACCCCGATGACCCTCGTCGCGCTGCTGCGCACCGTCGGCTACGCGTGGCGGCAGGAGGCCCTCGCCGCCAACGCCCAGCAGGTGCTGACCCTCGGACGAGAGCTGCACGGCCGGCTCGCCACCCTGGGCGGGCACGTCGGGAGGCTCGGCCGCCAGCTCGACGGAGCCGTCAAGGCCTACAACGAGTCCGTGAGCTCGCTCGAGTCCCGGGTGCTGGTCAGCGCGCGGCGCATGGCGGACCTCCAGGTCACCGACGCCGAGCTCGAGGCACCGGCCCAGGTCGACCGCGCCGCGCGCCAGGTCCAGGCCCCCGAGCTGGTGGCGGCGCAGGACCACCGGTTCGTCTCCCTCGAGGACCTCACGCCGAGCGCGGCAACGGTCCAACCTGAGACCGACCGGCGCGCCGGCTCGGCCTGAGCGAGGTCAGCCCGCGGGGGCCGGGCTGCACGAGGTGATCCCGCGAGGGGACAGCCCCGACGGATCGAGCTCGACGGGATCAGACAGGCTCGACCGACAGCGACCGGCGGCCACCACGCGTAGGGCGCGGAGGGGCCTGACCCGCAGCCTTGAGGTCGGCGCGGAGCTCGCGCGGCAGCGAGAACATGAGGTCCTCGGTGGCCGTACGGACCTCCTCGACCGTCCCGTACCCACGAGCGGCGAGGTCGTCGAGCACGTCACGCACGAGGATCTCGGGGACCGAGGCCCCCGAGGTCACACCGACCGTCGAGACTCCCTCGAACCACGCCGGGTCGATCTCCGCAGCACGGTCGATCCGGTAAGACGTGCGGGCCCCGGCATTGAGGGCGACCTCGACCAGCCGGACCGAGTTCGACGAGTTCGCCGAACCCACCACGATCACGAGGTCGCAGTCCGGGGCGAGCTTCTTGACCGCCACCTGGCGGTTCTGGGTCGCGTAGCAGATGTCGTCGCTGGGCGGGTCCTGCAGGCTCGGGAACCGCTCACGCAGCCGACGCACCGTCTCCATCGTCTCGTCCACCGAGAGGGTCGTCTGCGACAGCCACACGACCTTGTCCGGGTCCCGCACCGTCACCTTGCCGACCTCGTCGGGCGAGTTCACCACCTGGACGTGCTCGGGGGCCTCGCCTGCGGTGCCCTCGACCTCCTCGTGGCCGTCGTGGCCGATGAGCAGGATGTCGTAGTCGTCGCTCGCGAAGCGCACGGCCTCCTTGTGGACCTTCGTGACCAGCGGGCACGTCGCGTCGATGGTCTGCAGCGAGCGCGCCGCGGCCGAGGCGTGCACGGCCGGCGAGACTCCGTGGGCGGAGAAGACCACACGCGCACCCTCGGGCACCTCGTCGGTCTCCTCGACGAAGATCGCGCCGCGGTCCGAGAGGGTCTCCACGACGTACTTGTTGTGGACGATCTCCTTGCGGACGTACACCGGGGCCCCGTAGTGGTCCAGGGCCTTCTCGACGGCGATCACCGCCCGGTCCACTCCCGCGCAGTACCCACGCGGTGCGGCGAGCAGCACGCGCTTGGTGTCAGTGGTGGCAGAGGGATTCACCGCCTCAGTCTACGGACCCCGTCCACCGGCGTCCTGCGGGCGCCGCGTCGGTGGCAGATGGCAGGCTGGGCGCGTGACCTCGACCACCGGTGCGCTGCCCGCCCGCGCCCTCGACACCACGGCGGGGACGCCGTGGCCCGTCCGTCACCTCTCGGCCAAGATCGCCGACTACATCCAGCGCATGCCGAGCGTCTGGGTCGAGGGGCAGGTGGTCCAGCTCAACCGCCGCCCCGGCACCACCCTCGCCTTCCTCACGCTGCGGGACACCGACACCGACGTCTCGGTCCCCGTCTCCCTGCACACCCGGGTCCTCGAGCAGGCCAGCACCGAGATCGCCGAGGGCGCGCACGTCGTCGTGCACGTCACGCCGGCGTACTGGCCCAAGCGTGGCTCGCTGCAGATGCAGGCCGACGAGATCCGCGCGGTCGGCGTCGGGGAGCTGCTCGCCCGCATCGAGCACCTCAAGCGCATCCTCGCCGCCGAGGGGCTCTTCGACCCCTCTCGGAAGAAGCCGCTGCCCTTCCTGCCGGGGGTCGTGGGTCTGGTCTGCGGCCGTGAGTCCAAGGCCGAGCACGACGTCGTGGTCAACGCCCGGGCGCGGTGGCCGCAGGTCAGCTTCGAGATCCGAGAGGTCGCCGTCCAAGGCACCCAGGCCGTCAGCCAGGTCTCGGCGGCCCTCGCCGAGCTCGACGCCGACCCGAGCGTCGAGGTCATCGTCGTCGCCCGGGGAGGGGGCTCGGTCGAGGACCTGCTCCCCTTCAGCAACGAGACCCTCGTGCGCGCGGCCGCCGCGTGCCGCACCCCCCTGGTGAGCGCCATCGGGCACGAGACCGACGCGCCGCTCCTCGACCTCGTGGCCGACCACCGGGCCTCGACACCGACGGACGCCGCCAAACGGATCGTGCCCGACATCGGCGAGGAGCGAGCGCGTCTGCAGCAGGCTCGCAGCCGCATCCGTGCCGCCATCGCCCATCGGCTGCGCCGCGAGGAGGAGGGCCTCGCCGCGATGCGGAGCCGTCCCGTGCTGGCCCGGCCGCACACGGTGCCCGACGCCGAGGCCGAGCGGGTCGCCCATCAGCGTCAGGC
>NZ_JALPKN010000130.1 GCF_023630195.1 Actinotalea sp. C106
TGTCGTCCTAAGGAGCGAGCCGGCGAGCTCAAGGAGGCCCCCGCGGGGGCCGTGGTCTCGGCCTCGGGCATCCGCGACTGGCTCACCGACCTGCCCCTGCCCGCCGGCCTCCCGGTGGCCGCCTTCGGCACCAAGGTGGTGCACCCCCCGCTGCCGGGATCGGCCGCGAAGGGCATCGAGAAGGCCCTGCGGCGTCAGGGCGGGCGGCCCGTGGTCAAGGCCCGCAGCTTCGGCGTGCACGGCAAGTCCGACGGCCTCGCCGAGGGCGAGCTCGAGGCCGCGGCGGTGTGGGGCGAGGGCCTGGCCCGCGCGGTCGCGCACGCCTGAGGAGCGGTGGGACGACGTCGCCCTGAGGGCTCAGCCCTCCGTGGCGGCGTCGAGAAGTCGGGTGACCGAGGAGGTCAGACCCCACGTCCTGGCGAGCTCGACCAGGCGGTCGGGGTCCGCGGGGACCAGCGGGAGGGCGTCGTCGTGCTCGGTGACCGGCGCGTCGAGGGCGACCTGCACGACCCCGGGAGCCACCGCCAGGTACTCGCGCGCCTCCGTCAGACGCCGGCGCTGAGCGGGGGTGAAGGCGGGGTCCTCGGCGTCGAGGGCCGCCAGGACGCCGTCGAGGGAGCCGTACCGGTGCAGCAGCGCGACGGCGGTCTTCTCCCCGATCCCGGCGACCCCCGGCAGGCCGTCGCTGCTGTCCCCGCGCAGGGTGGCCATGTCCGCGTACGCCGCCCCGGTAGGTACCCCGTACCGTTCGGCGAGCCGGGCCTGGTCGACGACGTCGAGGTCGGTGATGCCGCGGGCCGTGTAGAGGACCCGGACGCGGGCCTCGTCGTCGACGAGCTGGAACAGGTCCCGGTCCCCCGTGACGACCTCGACGGGCCGCGGGGCCTTCCGAGCGGTCTCGCGGGCGGCGAGGGTGCCGATCACGTCGTCGGCCTCGTAGCCGGGTGAACCCACCCGCGCCACCCCGAGGGCCTCGAGCACCTCGACGATCAGGGGGATCTGCGCGCTGAGGGCCTCGGGGACCTCCTCGCCGCCGTCGGCCGCGAGGCGGTGCTCCTTGTAGGTCGGGATGGCCTCGACGCGGAAGGCGGGGCGCCAGTCGTCGTCCCAGCAGGCCACGAGTCCGGCGGGACGACGGGCCGTGATCAGGCGGGCGGTCATGTCGAGCAGGCCGCGCACCGCGTTGACGGGGGTGCCGTCCGGGGCACGGACCGAGTCCGGCACCCCGAAGAACGCGCGGAAGTACAGCGAGGCCGTGTCGAGCAGCAGGAGCGGGCCACCGGCGGTCATGCGGTCACCGTACGGGAGTGGTCCGCGCCGGTCAGCGGTGCACGTGCGCTCGTCGGCCCGTCGACTGCTCGATCTGGGACTCGGCGGCGAGGACCAACCGGTCGGCGAGCCGGCGCAGCGCCCGGGCGACGGCGATCTCGTCCCCCACGACCGGGGCCTCCGGGTCGTCCGGGCTGCGGGTCGCGTGCCCGTCCTCCCCCACGGCACTCACCGTCGACGGTGCGCCACCGGCCAGGACGGCGTGCGCGGTGGTCCGGCCGCCGTCGTGCTGGATGGTCACCTGGACCGACCAGGCGGCCAGGGCGGCGGGGGGTGCCGAGGCATGCACGACGTCGCCGGCGTCGTAGTGCTCGACGTGGGTGTCGGGGCCGGGGAAGAGGAGGGTCCGCTCCCCCGTGTCCGACCACTCGACGAGGTAGGGCGGGGAGCCGTCGGGATGCCGCAGCTCCAGGACCCTGCCGTCACGCACCGGCCCGTCCACCACGCTCGAGGCCGTCACCAACCGGTCACCCACGGACGCCTTCATCGCCGTTCCTCTCCTCCAGGCCACCCCTCCCCATCATGCTCCCGCCGACGCCCGCCGGAAACCCACCCACCCCTCCCTCTCCGTCCCCTCCGTCGAGTGGTCACTTCTTGTCGCTACGGATGGACCCCTACCGGCAAGAAGTGACCACTCGACGGGCCAGGCGGTGGAGTGGGCGTGCGCTTCACCCGGGTGAGAGCGCGCTTCACCCGGGGGGACCCAGGTGGCGGGGATCGGGGGCGGCTACCGTGGAGGTCTCAGGCCCGGGAGCAGGACGTCGTCGGGCCCCGTCGGGCGTGGGGGCGGCCGGTCAGCGGAAGGAGCGGTGTGAGCGCAACCACGGTCGCGTGGCCTCACGACCACGCCCGCGCCGCAGCCACGTACCGCCACGAGGCGCTCCTGTGGGACCACCTGGACACCTTCCTCGGACTGGCCGCACCCTTCGTCCGGGAGGCCGTCACCGTCGGCCAGCCCGTCCTGCTGGCCCTGACCGACAGCCTCTGGCTGCCCCTGCGCGAGGAGCTCGGCGCCGCGGCCGACCTCACCCTGCACGTGGACATGACCGAGCTGGGCGGCAACCCCGGGCGGATCATCCCGGCGTGGCTGGACTTCGTGCGGCGTCACGCCGCCCCCGGGGTCGAGCTGCGAGGGATCGGCGAGCCGGTCTGGGTCGGTCGTCGGCCGGTCGAGGTCAACGAGGGACAGGTCCACGAGGCCCTGCTGAACGCGGCCCTCGCCCCGTCCACCCCGCTGTGGATGCTGTGCCCCTACGACGCCTCGCGCCTCGACCCCGAGATCCTCGCCGAGGCGTGCCGGTCACACCCCTCCGTGGGCTACGGCGTCGAGGCGACCCCGAGTGCTGCCTACGGGGGTGAGGCCCACCCCTGGACGCTGAGCGAGCAGCCGCTGCCCCCGCCCCGCGGACCGGTCGAGCACGTGACCTTCCACCACGGCGGCCTGGCCGAGGTCCGGCGCACGGTCGCCCGGCACGCAGCAGCTGCCGGGCTCGAGGGTCGGCGGGCCGAGGACCTCGTGCTCGCCGTCAACGAGCTCGCCGCGAACAGCATCGACCACGGCCCGGGCCACGGCGTGGTCCTGGCCTGGCGCGAGGACGACGTCCTGATGGTCGAGGTCCGGGACACGGGCAGGCTTGCGAGCCTCCTGGTCGGCCGGGTCACCCCCGAGCCGGACCAGCTGCGGGGACGCGGCCTGTGGCTGGTGCACCGCCTCTCGGACCTGGTGCAGGTCCGCACAGGCCCCGACGGCACCGCGATCCGCGTGCTCACCTGGCTCTGAGGGCCGAAGCAGCCTGGCTCCGACGCCCCGGGGATGCGCGCGGTATGGCTCTGAGCGCCGTCCGGGGGAGGACGCGGACCTCAGGCCTGCGCGTCCTGAGGGCGCGACGGAGGGTCCTCGTCGGCGGCACGGCTGTCGGGCACGCCGCCCCCGGACGCACGACTCTCGGACGCACCGCTCTCGGGCGCCGCTCCACCCGGTGCGGGGCCGGTCCCTGCGAGACCGGGGGCGCTCCCCTCCCGCAGCCGGCGCTCCCGGTCACGGAGGGTGGCCTCCCACTGGCTGAGCATCTGCTCGTGCTCGGCGTCCCGGGCGCCGAGGCCGGTGAGGAACTCCGCGTCGTCGTCCGGGCCCCGGGGCGGGCGCGGGCGCTCGTACTCGGGGAAGCCCGCCGTGCGCGTCGCAGGCCACGGGACGTTCGAGGCCGCCTCGCGCTCGGGCCGGCCGGCGACCAGCCACGCCACCGGCCCGATGACCGGCACGAGGATGATGAGGAGCACCCAGAGCGTCTTGGGCAGGTTCCGCACCCGCGAGGAGTCCGTCTGGATGCACTCGATCAAGCAGTACACCAGCAGCGCCAGCTGGATCACGACTGCCAGGCCTCGGATCACTTCCGCCCCCTCAGACGACGTTCAGGCACCGGCGCGCACGGCCGGGCCGAGCACAACCTAGGGCACACGACCCCCTCAGCGGGAGGGGGTACCTGATCTTCGTCGCGGGGCAGGTGCGAACAGCTGTGCTCCAGGCACGCCAGGACCGGACCTGCGGGGCCGGGACGGGACCGCCCGCGTCACCCGGATGGCCGACGGCGCGTCCTGGCGGGCCGTGTCAGACCCCGGGGTTAGCGTCTCCCCATGACCAGGACCAGCATCCACACCCACGTCTGCGTCTTCTTCGACGACGGCGCCCCGGAGCCCGTCTGCTTCTGCGGCGTCCGCGCCGTGCAGGTGCTCGACGAGCACGGCCTCGAGCTCCTCGTCACGCCCCTGCTCGACGACGAGGACCTGACCCCCGCCGAGCGTTCGCGCGAGCTCGCCTTCTCCGCCTGACCCTCTCGCCGCAGCCCCCGCACCGCGCCGCGCGAACCGATCTTCACGAGGTTCACCCACGACGGCCGACACCCCGTCGCGACCTGCGGAGTCACGGGATCGATGCCCGCTGCGGCCGCTGCCTGAGCACGCCGCGAGCACCGTCTCGGCTTCCCAAGGACGTCGGTCCCCGTTATCGTGATGCGAAGTATGCCTCCTGAGAAGAAGAATTCCGACGGCCCTGACCGCACCGACTCGACCGAGATTCTGATCTCCGTCCCCGAGATGGCGGACGGCGCATCGATGTGGCGAATCGCTCGCGATTCCGGTTCGCTCGACCTCAATTCTTCTTACGCCTACCTGTTGTTCTGCCGCGACTTCTCCCGCACCTGCCGGCTGGCGACCGTCGACGGGGAGTCCGCCGGGTTCGTCCTCGGGTACCGCCGTCCCGACCGCCCCGACTGCCTGTTCGTGTGGCAGGTCGCGGTCGACGCCAACCATCGCGGCGCAGGGATCTCGAGCCGTCTGCTGGACGACCTCGTCACGAGCGAGCTCGAGCCTCCCATCCGGACCGTCGAGACGACGATCACGGACGACAACGCCGCGTCCCAGGCGCTCTTCGCAGCCTTCGCACGGCGCTGGGGCGCCGAGCTCAGCACGTCGACCTTCATCACCGCCGAGCACTTCCCCGACGGCCACGACGGCGAGCCGCTGTACGAGATCGGCCCGCTCGACCCCGGCGCACCGCGCGCCGTCCCCGCGCGCTGACGCGCGCCCCCGCCTTCCCGCCGCCCATCTGAACCGAGGTGAAGCATGTCCATCTTCAGCGAGCTCGAGTCCGAGGTCCGCAGCTACTCCCGCAACTGGCCCGTCGTCTTCGACCGTGCCCAGGGGAGCTGGATGTACGACGAGGACGGCAAGGCCTACCTCGACTTCTTCGCCGGCGCCGGCGCCCTCAACTACGGGCACAACAACCCGCAGCTCAAGAAGGCGCTCATCGACTACCTGAGCGAGGACCGCGTGGTCCACTCGCTCGACATGTTCACCACCGCGCGGCGTGACTTCCTCGAGACGCTGCAGTCGCACATCCTCGAGCCGCGCGATCTCGACTACAAGGTCATCTTCCCCGGGCCCGGGGGCACCAACGCGGTCGAGGCGGCCCTCAAGCTGGCCCGCAAGGTCACCGGCCGTGAGTCGGTCATCAACTTCACCAACGCCTTCCACGGCATGACCCTCGGCGCCCTGTCGGTCACCGGGAACTCGATGAAGCGCGGGGGCGCCGGCATCCCGCTCGTCCACGCGACGCCGATGCCGTACGACGACTACTTCGCCGGCGAGTACCCCGACTTCCTGTACTTCGAGCGGCTCCTCAACGACCTCGGCAGCGGCCTCAACGAGCCCGCCGCGGTCATCGTCGAGGCCGTCCAGGGCGAGGGCGGCATCAACGCTGCCCGTGCCGACTGGCTGCGCGGGCTGGCCAAGCTCTGCAAGGAGCACGGCATCCTGCTGATCCTCGACGACATCCAGATGGGCTGCGGGCGCACCGGGGACTTCTTCAGCTTCGAGGAGGCCGGCATCGTCCCCGACATCGTGTGCCTCTCCAAGTCCATCAGCGGCTACGGCCTGCCCATGGCCCTGACGCTGGTGCGCAAGGAGCTCGACATCTGGGAGCCGGGCGAGCACAACGGGACCTTCCGCGGCATCAGCCCCGCGTTCGTCACCGCGGCCGAGGCCATGCGCATCTACTGGAGCGACGACGCCCTCGCGCAGTCCACCAAGGCCAAGGGCGAGCAGGTCGCGAGCCGGTTCACCGCACTCGTCAACGCCTACCCCGAGGCCAAGCTGACCGCCAAGGGACGCGGCCTGGCCCGCGGCCTGCAGTTCGCGAGCGGTGAGCTCGCGGGCAAGGTCTGCGCCGAGGCCTTCAGCCGGGGGATGCTCATGGAGACCTCCGGTCCCGACGGGGAGGTCATGAAGATCCTGCCCGCCCTGACCATCACCACCGCCGAGCTCGAGCAGGGCCTGGCGATCATCGACGAGTCCGTCGCCGCCGTCCTGTCCTCGCACTGACCCTCGGGAGACCACCCCATGTTCGTTCGCTACATCGACCAGATCGACGGCACCGACGCTGACATCCAGCAGGAGAACTGGCGCAGCAAGCGCATCGTGCTGGCCAAGGACCGGGTCGGCTTCTCGGTCCACGAGACCACCCTCTACGCGGGCACGGTGAACCAGTTCTGGTACGCCAACCACATCGAGGCCGTGTTCATCGTCGAGGGTGAGGGCGAGATCACCGACCTCGGCACCGGCGAGACCCACGAGCTGCGCCCGGGGGCGATCTACGTGCTCAACGAGCACGACAAGCACGAGGTGCGACCGCGCACCGAGATCCGCACGGTCTGCGTGTTCAACCCGCCTGTCACGGGCCGCGAGGTCCACGACGAGAACGGCGTGTACCCGCTCATCACCGAGCCCGAGCCGACCGCCTGACCGGTCCCTCATCTCCGACGAGGCCCGTCCCGCCTGCACCAGGCCGGGGCGGGCCTTCGTCGTCGTCGGGCCCTCTACGCTCCTGCCGTGCCCGCAGAGCCCGATGACCTCACCGCCAGCCCCAGCGCCTCGGAGCTCGACGCCCTGATGCGACAGGCATGGCCGGGCCTCGAGACCGTCGAGGTGGACGGGTGGCTGGTGCGTCTGAGCCAGGGGGGTGACCCGACGGGCGAACTCGACCTTCCCCCTCACGTCCCCGATGGACCTGGACGCCGCCCTCGAGCGGGTCGAGGCCCGCTACCGGGCCGCCGGGCTGCCGCCGTCGTTCCACATCAGCGAGGCCGCTCAGCCCCCGGGCCTGGACGTCCTCCTCGCGGCCCGCGGATACACGCTCGAGGCCCCCACCCTCGTCATGGCGGCCTCACCCATCGCGGTGGTCGCCGCCACCGCACCAGCACCTGTCGCACAGAGCTCCGGGACGCACAGCCCGGTCTCACCCGAGGTGCGGGTCGCCGCCACCCCGGACGGCGCGTGGACGGACCTGTGGTGGTCCGTGGACGGTCGAGGGGACGCCCATGACCGTGCGGTCGCGCTCCAGATCCTGCAGGCGAGCCCCGCCCTCTACGCCACCGTGCCAGGCCCGCACGCGGCCCTCGCGGTGGGGCGCCTGGCCCTCGCGGGACCGTGGGCCGGGTTGTACTGCCTCGCGGTCGACCCGGGCGCCCGTGGCACGGGCCTGGGCACCGCCGTGGTCCATGCCCTCGCCGTGGCGGGTCAGGCGCGCGGCGCCTCAGCCTTGTGGCTGCAGGTGGTCGAGGCCAACGCCGCTGCCCGTCGCCTGTACGAGCGCCACGGGTTCCGCACCGTGGGGCGCTACCACTACCGCACCGGGCCTGTCAGGCCTGGTCCGGGCCTCGCTCGGCGGCGGCTGGCAACCCGCGCACGATGAGGACGCCCGGGTCCAGGCCTGCGCCGGTCAGCGCGGCGAGGTCGCGGGAGACGCGATGCGCTCCGGTGACCCCCTCCTCGCCGCCCGCGAGCTGGAAGGCGGTGGCTCCAGGGCGCACGTCCTCGGCGACGACGAGGAAGTCGGCGCCGTCCACCCAGAGGGTCACCGCGCTCGTCCCGGTGGGCTCCCAGCCCCAACCCGCGAGCTCCTCGGTGGTGACCCCGTCCAGGTCCCCCTCGAGCAGCGCGTAGGACTGCAGCGCGGTCGCCAGGTTGCGCAGGCTGGCCTGGGTGACGGTGTCGTACGCCGGCGCGAAGACGGCGGCCGGCGCGCTGACGAGGTCGGTCTGCGCCACGGCACCGGCCCCCACCGCCAGGGCGAGGCCGAGCACCATCGTCCTTCCCCGCATCGCGCCTCCCAGTCCGAGGAGGACAAATCTGGCATATCGGGCACCAGAGTGCGAGCCCGACGGGTCGGCGACGCTCCTCCCCCGGAGCTGCCGTGCCCCGTCGCCCCCCGCGTGCCACGATGCCCAGATGGCTCAGGACGCCACCGTGCCCAGGCGATCGGGACGCACCGACGCCAGACATCCGGGCCCCCGATGACCTCCCTGCACGTGCTCTACGCCACGGCGGGCGTGCTCGCCGTCGTGCTGGCCCTCACGAGCCGTCGCCTGCGCGACCTCTCGCTGAGCGAGCCGCTCCTCGGACTGCTGCTGGGCGTCGCCCTCGGGCCGGTGGCCCTCGGCGTGGTCGACCTGGAACCTCCGGTCCGGGACGTCCTGCTGCTCGAGGGAGCGCGCCTGCTCCTCGCGGGCTCGGTCATGGCGGCGGCGCTGCGCTTCCCCGTCGGGGAGCTGCGGCCGCTGGCCGGCCGGGTCGCGGTGCTCCTCCTCGTGGCGATGCCGCTCGCCGCAGCTCTGGCCGGGGCCACGGCGCTCGTCCTGGGGCTCCCGCTGGCGCTCGCGATGGTCGTGGGGGTCTGCCTGTGCCCGACCGACCCGGTCCTGGCCGCCTCCGTCGTGACCGGTCGACCGGCCGAACGTGACCTGCCTGGCCGCCTCCGCCGCCTGCTCACCGCGGAGAGCGGCGCGAACGACGGGCTCGCGCTGCCCCTGGTCGGGCTGGCCGTGGCCGCCGTCGTCCCGGCCTCGTC
>NZ_JALPKN010000131.1 GCF_023630195.1 Actinotalea sp. C106
GTGCGGCTCGCCGCGCGCTGGGCCGCCCAGGCTGGCCCGGCGGGGTGGATGAGCCTCCCGCGCCCCGTCGAGGTTCCCCCCGCCCTGCTCGACGACCTCGGCCTGCGTCCGTTCTCCACCTGGGACTGGTTGTCGTGCGCGAGCACTCCGGCGGCCGTGCCCGGGGAGGACGAGGTCGGGCAGCTCGGGCCTGAGGAGGACGCCGCGATCCGCGACTGCCTCGACGCCGCGAACCCCACCACGAGCGCGAGCCCCGGGACGGGGGATGCCACGTGGTGGGGGGTGCGCGCCCCGGGCGCCACCGACGGGAGACTGCTCGGCGTGCTCAGCGTCGTCCACCGGCCCGGTGACCCCGACGCGAGGGACCGGTCCTGGCACCTGCGCGGCCTGAGCGTCCGCCCTGAGAGTCGCAACGCAGGCTGGGGTCGTGCGCTGACGGCTGCTGTGGTCCGCTCGGCGCTGAGCAGGAGGGACGGCGCCCCGCCGGAGGCCGACTGGGTCTCGCTCGGCATGTACGCCGACAACGCGGCCGCCCGGCGGGTGTACGAGGGCCTGGGCTTCACCGTCGACGCCGAGTTCGCCTCCTTCGGCCCTGCCGGCGCAGACCGACCCCCGGCCTGAGCCCGACCGCGGGGACGGTCGGGGCTCCGACGCGGTGCCGGGCGGACTGCCGACCGCGCCTCAGTGGTTGATGGCGAAGCGGCGCTGGAACCGCTGCAGGGGGGCGGGGGCCCACCAGTTGTAGCGGCCCAGCAGCGTCATGGTTGCGGGCACCAGCAGCATCCGGACGATCGTCGCGTCGATGAGCACGGCGACCGCCAAGGAGAAGCCGACCTCCTTGATCACGAGCAGCTCGCCGAAGACGAACCCGGTGAACACCACGATGATGATGACGGCCGCCGCCGTGATGATCCGCCCCGAGCGCTGCAGGCCGAGCCGCACGGCCTCGTCGTTGCTGGACCCGGCGTCGTAGAGCTCCTTGATGCGGGAGAGCAGGAACACCTCGTAGTCCATCGCGAGACCGAAGCCGAAGGCGATGATCAGGGCGACCACGTAGGTCTCGATCCCCCCGGTCGAGGTGAACCTCAGCAGCCCCGAGAGGTTGCCGTCCTGGAAGACCCACACGAGCACGCCGAGGGAGGCGCACAGCGAGATCGCGTTGGTGAGCAGGGCCTTGACGGGGATCACGAGGGAGCCGGTCATGAGGAAGAGCAGCACGAAGGTGGCGAGCACCACGACCGCCAGGGCCCACGGAGCACGGTCCACCAGGGCGTCGGTGAAGTCGATCTGGTTGGCGGCCTGGCCGGTCACCCACGTGCTGAACGGCGCGTCGAGGTCCCGCACCGCGGTGACGACGTCGCGCGCGACCTCGCCGCCGGGATCGTCGCTGTCGGGACGTACACCGACCACGACGTAGGAGCCGAAGGGTGCGGGGACGTCGACCCCCGCCACCTCGGGGAGCTCGGCGAGCTCGGCCGACCAGATCGCCACCTCCTCGAGGGATCCCTCGGCCACGACGGTCACGGGGGCCTGGGCCGAGGCGGGGTACTGCTCGGCGATGGCCTGGACGTAGCTGCGCTGCTCGGAGTCTGCGGGGAGCAGCTCGATGGTCGAGTTCCGCAGCTCGATGTGGGCGAGGGGGATGGCGAGCACACCGAGCAGCGCGAGGCACCCGCCCAGCACCCACCACGGCCGGCGCTGCACCCGGGTCGCGAGCCGGGAGAACACGCCCTCCTCGGCGGCGACGTCCCCGGTGCGCTTCAGCACCCACCGCAGTCCCGGGGTGCGGTCCACGATCCCGGGCCGCACCAGGCGCCGTCCGGCGAGCTGGAGCAGGGCGGGCACGAGGGTGAGCGCGGTCGCGACGGCGACGAGGATCACGCCCACGCCGGCTGCCCCGAAGGCCCGGAGGATCTCGGGCTCGAAGACCATGAGCCCGGCGATCGAGATCGCGACGGTCAGGGCCGAGAAGGCGACGGTCCGTCCGGCCGTCTGCATCGTGCGCCGCAGCGCAGCCTCGACAGCCCCGTCGCCCCGGCGACGGCGCACCGAGGCCCCGCCGTCCTCGTCGACGAGGGTGTGCAGCTCCTCACGGAACCTCGAGACGATGAGCAGCCCGTAGTCGATCGACAGGCCCAGGCCCAGGATCGTCACGACGTTGACCGTCGAGGCGTCGAGCTCGAGCCAGTGGGACATCGCGTAGACCCCGCCGAGCCCGCCCGCGATCGAGGCGATCGCGCCCGCCATGGGCATCGACGCCGCCAGGAACCCGCCGAACACCATCACCATGATCAGCAGGGCGATGGGCAGGGCGATGGCCTCACCCGTGGCGAGGTCCTCCTCGACCTGGTGGGTGATCTCGTCGACGATCAGCGAGGTGCCACCGACCTGGCCGCTCGCCCCGGGGGCTGCGTCGCCGAGGGCTGCCGGCAGGACCTCGAGGGTTTCTTCGACCTCCGCGAGCGCAGCGTCCTCGGCCTCCTCCTCGAGGTCGACCTCGAGCTCGACGACCACGAGGAAGCCGTTGCCGTCGGCCGCGAGCAGCGGTGCCGCGGCCGGGTCGGCGGGGCCTTCGGGCAGCACGAACGGGTCGATGATCGACGCGACGCCGTCGATGGTGGCCAGGCCGTCGCGCTGCGTGGCGAGGGCGGCGGGGAGGCCCTCGGCGGACGGGTCGACGCCGTCCAGGACCAGGGTCAGGCTCGCGCCGGACTCCGAGCCCTCGTAGAGGATCTCGTCGGCCTCGCTGCTCTCGGCCCCGGGCACCGAGGGGGCGCCGGTCGAGAGCCGCTCGAAGAGGGTCTGCCCGCCGACCCCGACCACGGCGAGGGCGAAGCAGGCGACCGCGAACACGGCCCAGACGAGGACGGTGAGCCGTGGCGCGCGGGCGATCACTCGGCCCAGGGTGTCGAACACGCGGAGAAGCATCCCAGGTCGCGGCCCAGATCCGCATGTCGGTCCCGTCGGAGGGGCGCCGTAGGCTGCGGTCATGGACCTGTTCGACGCCACGACCGCGACCGGGGACGGTCGTCCGGGCATCGGGCAGAGCGCCCCGCTGGCCGTGCGGATGCGTCCGCAGACCCTGGCCGAGGTCGCCGGGCAGCAGCACCTGCTGGGACCGGGGTCCCCGCTGCGTCGTCTGGTCGAGCCCGCCGAGGAGGGCTCGCGCCGCGCCGCGCCGTCCTCGGTGGTCCTGTGGGGGCCGCCCGGGACGGGCAAGACGACCCTCGCCTACCTCATCGCCGCGACCTCGGGTCGGCGCTTCGTCGAGCTCTCGGGTGTGACGTCGGGGGTCAAGGACGTGCGCGCCGTGGTCGAGGAGGCCCGACGCCGGCTCGCGACGCGCGGCGGGGAGACCGTCCTGTTCATCGACGAGGTGCACCGCTTCTCGACCACCCAGCAGGACGCCCTGCTCCCCAGCGTCGAGAACCGTTGGGTCACCCTCGTCGCCGCCACCACCGAGAACCCGAGCTTCTCGGTCAACTCGCCGCTGCTGTCCCGCTCGCTGCTGCTGACCCTGCAGCCCCTGACCACCGAGGACGTGCGCCACCTGGTCCATCGCGCGGTCGCCGACGAGCGTGGCCTAGCAGGCAGCATCCGCCTCGACGAGGAGGCCGAGGGACACCTGCTGCGGCTCGCCGGGGGCGACGCGCGCAAGGCCCTGACCGTCCTCGAGGCGGCCGCCGGGGCAGCCCTCGAGGAGCAGACCGCCGAGGAGCTCCCCGTCGTGGACCTCGCGACGGTCGAGCGGGCCATCGACGTCGCCGCGGTGCGCTACGACCGCGCGGGGGACCAGCACTACGACGTCATCAGCGCCTTCATCAAGTCGATGCGCGGCTCGGACGTCGACGCCGCCCTGCACTACCTGGCGCGCATGGTCGTCGCGGGGGAGGACCCGCGGTTCATCGCGCGCCGCGTGGTCATCGCCGCAGCCGAGGAGGTCGGGATGGCCGACCCCTCGGCCCTGCAGACCGCGGTCGCCGCCGCCCAGGCCGTGGCGCTGATCGGGATGCCCGAGGCGCGGATCATCCTCGCCGAGGCGGTCGTGCACGTCACGACGGCCCCCAAGTCCAACGCCGCGTACAAGGCGGTCGACGCCGCGATCGCCGACGTGCGGGCCGGCCGCGTAGGGGCGGTGCCGATGCACCTGCGGGACGCGCACTACGCGGGGGCCGAGCGGATGGGGCACGGAGCCGGGTACCGCTACGCCCACGACGCCCCGCACGCCGTCGCGCCGCAGCAGTACGCCCCGGACGAGGTGGTCGGTGCGCGCTACTACGAGCCGAGCGACCGCGGGTACGAGCGCGACGTGAGCACCCGGCTCGCCAGGATCCGACAGATCCTGGGCGAGGCATGAGGTAGAGTCGACGGGTTGCCCGCACGCGAGCAACCACCTGGGGACCTCAGCCGCATCACGAAGGTTGGTCCCACGCCCGCCGGTCCATGCCGCAGCGGGTCGTGCCACGACAACGACAGGAAGCAGCTCCATGACCAAGGTCACCCGCGCGCGCCGTCAGGTGCGCCTCTCCCGCGCCCTGGGCCTCGCGCTCACCCCAAAGGCTGTCAAGCACTTCGAGAAGCGCCCCTACCCGCCCGGTGAGCACGGCCGCGCCCGTCGCCGGACCGAGTCGGACTACGCGGTGCGTCTGCGCGAGAAGCAGCGTCTGCGCGCCCAGTACGGCATCCGCGAGAAGCAGATGGCCCGCGCCTTCGAGGACGCCCGCAAGACCCCCGGCCTGACCGGTGAGGCGCTCGTCGAGAACCTCGAGACCCGCCTCGACGCCCTGGTGCTCCGTTCGGGCTTCGCCCGCACGATCCTCCAGGCCCGCCAGGTCGTGGTGCACCGCCACATCCTCGTCGACGGCAAGATCGTCGACCGCCCCTCCTTCAAGGTCCAGCCGGGTCAGACCCTGCAGGTCAAGCCGCGCAGCCAGACGAGCGACCAGTTCCGCGTCTCCGCCGCCGGGGCCCACCGCGACGTGCTCCCGGCCGTCCCGGGCTACCTCGACGTCCAGCTCGAGAAGCTCAGCGCCGTCCTCACCCGTCGCCCCAAGCGCGCCGAGGTCCCCGTGACCTGCGAGGTCCAGCTCGTCGTCGAGTATTACTCGCGCTGATCCTCCGCGGTTCGCCGCACGCCTGACCGACGCCCCGCCCCACGGCTGCAGCCTGGGGCGGGGCGTCGTCGTTCCCCGTCCCGATCGTCTCCCCCCGTGCGAGGGGTGCCCGCCCGGTAGGGTCAGCACGTCCACCGCGTCACAGCCACAGAAGGAGCTCACGGATGTCCCTCGGAGACGTCGCCGGACTCATCGCGGCGATCGCGTTCGTCGCCCTCGTCGGGTTCCTCGCCCTGCCCCTGTTCCGGCTGTCCCAGGTCTTCGACGAGGCTCGCACGACGGTCAAGGAGATCACCGACCACACCGTGCCGGTCCTCGACGAGACCGCGACCACGGTCGCGACCACCAACGCCCAGCTGGTCAAGGTCGACGCCATGACCACCTCGGCCGCCGAGATCAGCCAGAACCTCTCGGCCCTGACCGCCCTGGTCTCGGCCACGGTCGGTGGCCCGCTGATCAAGGTCGCGGCGTTCTCCTACGGCGTCCGTGAGGCGCTCGGTGGCCTGGCCGCGAAGGTCAAGCGCTGATGCGTCGGCTGTTCTGGGTGGGTGTCGGGGCCACCGGCGCCGTGCTCCTGGCCCGTCGTCTCGAGCGCGCAGCGCGGCGCTACTCCCCGGCGGGCCTGGCCGATCAGGTCGAAGCAGCGGGGGGCGCGACCTCCTCGGCGCTGCGTGACGCCGCGACCCGCTTCCGGACGGCGCGCGCCACCCGTGAGGCCGAGCTCGTCGACCAGCTGCTGGTGACCCCCGAGGCCGGCGACGCCGGTGCGGTCTTCGGCCGTGGGCGGACGTCGGGCCAGCACCGACCCGGTGCGTCGGGGCGCCCGGCCGAGGACCCCACCGACGAGCCCTTGTACGAGTTCTGACCCCGCGCACGCCCCGCGTGCGCCCACGACCCTGACCCCGGGCCCGGCCCGGACCTTCCCTGCGGAGTGAGGACACCATGCGGACCGCCGAGATCCGACGACGTTGGCTCGACTACTTCGGGGAGCGCGAGCACGCCGTCGTCCCGAGCGCCTCACTCATCTCGCCCGACCCGTCGATCCTCTTCACGATCGCCGGCATGGTGCCCTTCATCCCGTACATCCTGGGCACCCAGCAGGCTCCGTGGCCCCGTGCCGCGAGCGTCCAGAAGTGCATCCGCACCAACGACATCGAGAACGTCGGCCGCACCACCCGGCACGGCACGTTCTTCCAGATGAACGGCAACTTCTCCTTCGGCGACTACTTCAAGGCCGAGGCGATCCGCTACGCCTGGGAGCTGTCGACGGCCCCTCAGGAGCGCGGTGGCTACGGTCTCGACGGCGACCGCATCTGGATCACCCTGTGGGACCAGGACGCCGAGTCCTACGACGTCCTGACCCGGGAGATCGGGGTCGACCCGCGGCACCTCGTGCGTCTGCCGCGCGAGGAGAACTTCTGGGACACCGGCCAGCCTGGACCAGCCGGGCCCTGCGCCGAGCTGCACTACGACCGGGGGCCCCAGTACGGCCCCGAGGCCGAGGGTGGCTCGGTCGACCCGGGCGGGGACCGTTACCTCGAGTTCTGGAACCTGGTCTTCGACCAGTTCCTGCGCGGTGAGGGCAGCGGCAAGGACTACCCGCTCCTCGGCGAGCTCGACCAGAAGGCCATCGACACCGGTGCGGGGCTCGAGCGGATCGCGTTCCTGCTCCAGGGCAAGCAGAACATGTACGAGATCGACGAGGTCTACCCCGTCATCGCCGCGGCCGAGGAGATGAGCGGACGGCGGTACGGGGCGAACGGCGAGGACGACGTGCGGCTGCGTGTAGTCGCCGACCACGTGCGCTCCTCCCTCATGCTCATCGGTGACGGCGTGTCCCCGTCGAACGAGGGGCGCGGCTACGTGCTGCGGCGCCTGCTGCGCCGCTCGGTGCGGTCGATGCGGCTCCTCGGCGTCGACGAGCCGTCCCTGCCGCACCTGCTGCCGGTCTCGCGGGACTCGATGGCCGAGTCCTACCCCGAGGTCGCCGCCGACTACGACCGCATCTCACGCATCGCCTACGGCGAGGAGGAGGCCTTCCGCCGCACCCTCGTCTCGGGGACGACCATCCTCGACACCGCGGTGGCCCAGGTGAAGTCCTCGGGGGGCAGCACCCTCGCGGGGGACCAGGCCTTCGCGCTGCACGACACCTACGGCTTCCCGATCGACCTGACCCTCGAGATGGCGGCCGAGCAGGGCCTCGCGGTCGACGAGCAGGGTTTCCGCGACCTCATGACCGCCCAGCGCGAGCGCGCCCGGGCCGACGCCAAGGCCAAGAAGGGGGCGCACGCCTCCTCGACCGCCCTGCGCGAGCTGCGCGAGCCGGGTGCCACCGAGTTCACCGGCTACACCGAGCTCTCCACCTCCTCGACGATCCGGGGGCTGGTTCGCGACGGGGTACTGGTCCCCGCGGCCGGGCAGGGCGAGACCGTCGACCTGGTGCTGGACCGGACCCCCTTCTACGCCGAGTCCGGTGGCCAGGAGTCCGACGCGGGCCTCATCACCGCGGACGGTGCCCGCCTCGAGGTCCTCGACGTGCAGCGTCCGATCAAGGGGCTCGTCGTGCACACCGTGCGGGTGCTCGAGGGGGAGGTGCGCGCGGGGGTCGAGGCCCTGGCCGAGGTCGACCCCGAGTGGCGGCTCGGTGCGCGCCAGGCGCACTCCGGCACCCACGTGGTGCACGCCGCGCTGCGCGAGGTGCTGGGCCCTGACGCGCTGCAGTCCGGCTCCTACAACAAGCCGGGATACCTGCGGCTGGACTTCTCCTGGAACCAGGCCCTCTCGCCGGCCACGCGCAGCGAGGTCGAGGAGGTCGCCAACCGGGCCATCCGTCAGGACCTCGGCGTCAGCTGGCAGTACATGCCCCTGCCCGAGGCCAAGGAGTGGGGCGCCATCGCCCTGTTCGGCGAGACCTACGACCAAGACGTCCGGGTCGTCGAGATCGGCGGCCCCTGGTCGCGCGAGCTGTGCGGCGGCACCCACGTCGACCACTCGAGCCAGATCGGGATCGTGGCGCTGACAGGGGAGGCCTCGGTGGGTTCCGGCGCGCGTCGCGTCGAGGCGCTGGTCGGCCTCGAGGCCTTCCACCAGCTCGCCCGCGAGCGGGCCCTGGTCTCGACCTTGACCGAGACCCTCAAGGTCCGTCCCGAGGAGCTGCCCGAGCGGGTGGCCGGAGTCGTCGCGAGGCTCCGCGAGGCCGAGAAGGAGCTCGCCGGCCTCCGCCAGGGGCAGCTGCTCCAGGCCGCGGCCGGGCTGGCCGAGGGCGCGAGCAGGCTGGGGTCGGTGCGCGTGGTGACCCACGAGGTCGGGGCTGTCGCGTCGGTCGACGACCTGCGCACCCTCGCCCTCGACGTGCGGAGCCGGCTGGGCGAGGAGCCTGCGCTCGTCGCCCTCGGTGGCGTGGCGAAGGACCGCCCGGTGGTCCTCGTCGCGACCAACGCTGGTGCCCGGGAGCGCGGCCTGCGGGCCGGCGCTCTCGCCAAGGTGGCCGCGACCGCTCTCGGCGGCGGAGGCGGCGGCAAGGACGACGGCGCCCAGGGC
>NZ_JALPKN010000132.1 GCF_023630195.1 Actinotalea sp. C106
GGTCCTGACCGAGGCGTCCCGCTGGCCCGACCCAGGCCTGAGCGACCACCCCGGCGCGGGTCGCGGCGACCTTGGCCGGACCGTGGCGGGGCATGCTCGCCCATGCGGGGGCGCTCGAGGAGTCAGCGCTCGCGCACGGCCCGAGGAGCGCGGCCGTGGCTGAGCTCCGTGAGTCGATCCAGGGCCACGTCGTGACCCTCGACGAGCTCGCCGCGATCGAGTGGGAACCGGGGGAGTGGTCGGGGGCCATGCACGTCGCTGCGTGGGCCGCGCATACCGCGGGGCGTCTGCGCCCGCAGATGGTGGCCGTCCTCGACGTGTCGGCCGACGTGGTGCGGAGCGCACCCCGTGCCGCACCGCACCAGCTGCGGCACGGCCTCCTCGCGGCACAGGCCCTGGCGGTCGCCGCCGTCGTCGACGACCTCCTCGACCCGCTGGCCTCGTCGACCCTGCACCGCGCGGCCTGACGCGTCGCGGGCAGGCTCAGGGGCGCCGACCGCGTCCCCGTGCACCCCTCAGCAGCGCACCGCAGGCCAGCACCCCGACCCCGGCGAGGACCGACGTCAGCGGGAGGGTCAGCGCGAGGGCGGTGCACCCGGCTGCGCCGAGGGCCTGCAGGGCTCGGGGGAACCGACGGTAGGGGCTTCGCTGCCGAGCTGCCGCGAGGTTCGCCACGAGGTAGTAGACGAGGACCCCGAAGGACGAGAAGCCGATCGCGCCGCGCAGGTCGACGGTCAGCACGATGACGCACACCACCCCGGCCAGTACGACCTCCGCCCGGTGCGGCACGCGGTAGCGCGGGTGGACGGCCGCCAGCCAGCGCGGCAGGTCCCCTGCACGGGCCATGGCGAGCGTCGTCCTCCCGATGCCGGCCATCAGGGCGAGCAAGGCTCCGAGGGTCGCCGCGGCGCCTCCCAGCCGCACGACCGGTGACGCCCAGGCGTAGGTGCCAGACTCCACGGCGGCGGCCACGGGGTCGACCTGGTCGGCGAGCCCCTCGCTGCCGAGGACGGCGAGGAGGGTCGCAGCGACCACGGCGTACAGCGCGACGGTGATCCCCAGGGCCAGCTGGATGGCGCGGGGGATCGTGCGGCCGGGCTCGCGCACCTCCTCTCCGAGGGTCGCGATCCGGGCGTACCCCGCGAAGGCGAAGAAGAGCAGCCCGGCAGCCTGCAGCACCCCGTACGCCCCCGGTGCCTCGTCGCCGAGCGTCAGGTTCGACCAGGTGGGCGTCGTGCCGGCGAGGCTCGTGACCACGGCCACTGTGAGCGCGAGGAGCACGACGGTGACGACGATCCTGGTCAGCCGGGCGGTCCTGGTCACCCCCCGGTAGCTCGTCGCGGCGAGGGCGAGCACCGCGACGACCGCCGCGGCCCGTTCCCAGCCGGGTGGCGCGACGTACGCGCCGAAGGCGAGGGCCATCGCGGCGCAGCTCGCCGTCTTGCCGATCACGAAGCCCCACCCGGCGACGAAGCCCCACCACGGGCCCAGCTGCTCGCGCCCGTACACGTACGTCCCCCCTGATGTGGGGTACTGGGACGCGAGCTGCGCCGAGGCGGTGGCGTTGGCGTAGGCGACGGTCGCAGCGACCGCGAGCCCGACGAGCAACCAGGTGCCGGCGGCCCGTGCCGCCGGGGCGAAGGCGACGAAGACCCCCGCACCGATCATGGACCCCAGCCCGATCACCACGGCGTCGACGGTGCCGAGCCGACGCGCCAGTCCGGGTGGGGGTCCCTGGGGGGCGGGCGGCGGCTCGGGCGAGGATCCGGTGGACGAGGGCGTCACAGGGTCGATACTGGCGGGTGTGACGACCGAGCGCTGCCCCTGCCTGAGCGGTGAGACCTACGGGGAGTGCTGCGGCCCGCTGCACCGTCGGACCGCGACGGCGCCGACCGCGGTGCAGCTCATGCGGTCCCGCTACTCCGCGTTCGCCCTCGGGGACACCGAGCATCTCGCCCGCACGTGGCACTCCTCGACGAGGCCGTCCACGGTCGAGGTCGACGCCGAGGTGCGGTGGACCCGGCTCGACGTGCTGCGCACCGAGGCGGGCGGGCCCTTCGACGAGACCGGCACGGTCGAGTTCCGCGCGCACCACCGCAGCGCCACGGGACCGGGCAGCCAGCACGAGGTGAGTCGCTTCGTGCGCGAGGACGGGCGCTGGGTCTACCTCGACGCCGACGGCTGACGACGCGCGCGCGTGGACGGGGCCTGACATGCTCCGAGGGCGGGCGCCGAGGACGCCCCGTTCAGGAGAGGTGGGACGCTGATGTGGTGGGACTCGTGGTCGGACCTCGCGCGCGTGGTCCTCGTGGGCACCTCGGCCTACGTGGCACTCGTGCTGCTGCTGCGGGTCTCGGGCAAGCGCACCCTCGCCAAGCTCAGCGCCTTCGACCTGGTCGTGACCGTCGCGCTCGGCTCGACCCTCGCGACGATCCTGCTCAGCGCTGACGTCTCCTGGGCCGAGGGGGTCGTGGCTCTCGCGCTCCTGGCGGGTCTGCAGCTGACGGTGTCGTGGGCCACGACGCACCTGCCTGGGGGCCGGTCGGTGGTGACGGCCCGGCCGAGCCTGGTGCTGCGCGACGGCGTCCCGGACACGACGGCGATGCGCCGCCAGCGCCTGACCCTCGACGAGGTGCGCCAGGCCGTGCGTGCCACCGGTGCGGGCGGCTTCGACCAGGTCGCGGCCGTGGTGCTCGAGAGCGACGGGACCCTGAGCGTGGTGACCCGGGACGAGGTCGGCGACGGAGCCGCGCTGGCGGGGGTCCCCGGCTGGGACGCCGGCTGAGGGGCGGTGGCGTCGGCTCCCGACGGTGGCCCCGGTCGGCCCGCGTCGCGTGTCGGTGGTGGGGTGCAGACTGCTCTGCATGGCGACGATCGCGGCCCACGGGCTCGTCAGGAGATACGGGGACCTGCACGCCCTCGACGGTCTTGACCTCGAGGTCGAGGCGGGGACCGTGCTCGGTCTGCTCGGTCCGAACGGTGCAGGCAAGACGACGGCCGTCCGAGTGCTCACGACCCTTCTCGTCCCGGACGAGGGCGAGGCGACGGTACTGGGGCTCGACGTCGTGCGTGAGGCCGGACAGCTGCGCCGCCGGATCGGCGTCTCGGGCCAGTACGCGGCGGTGGACGAGAACCTCACGGGCCTCGAGAACCTCGACATGGTCGGGCGGCTCTACCACCTGGGGGCGAAGCGGGCCAAGCAACGCGCGTGGGAGCTGCTCGAGCGCTTCGACCTGACCGAGGCGGCTCGTCGCCCGGTGAGCGGTTACTCGGGCGGCATGCGTCGGCGGCTCGACCTCGCCGGTGCCCTGGTCGCCGAGCCCGAGGTGCTCTTCCTCGACGAGCCGACCACGGGACTGGACCCGCGCAGCCGGCTCGGCATGTGGGACGTGATCGGCGAGCTCGTCGCCTCAGGCACGACCCTGCTGCTCACCACCCAGTACCTCGAGGAGGCGGACCGTCTCGCGGACCGGATCGCGGTCATCGACCGTGGCCGGGTCATCGCGGAGGGCACCTCGGACGAGCTCAAGGCCCAGGTCGGCGGTGAGCGCCTCGAGGTGACGGTCGGCACCTCGTCGGAGATCACCGCGGCCCGCGATGCCCTCGGCCCGCTCTGCGAGGGGGTGGTCGGCGTGGACGAGCACACCCGGACCTTGACCGGTCCGGTGCGCGGGGGCACCGGTGCCCTGGTCGAGGCGCTCCGGGTGCTCGGCGCCGCACAGGTCGAGGTCCTGGACGTCGGCCTGCGCCGCCCGACCCTCGACGACGTCTTCCTGCGCCTGACAGGGCACGAGGCCGACGCGTCGACGACCCCCGAGGAGCAGTCATGACCGGTCCAGGGCAGGCGTTGGTGGACGGCTGGACCGTCACCCGGCGGAACCTCATCAAGATCAAGCGCGTGCCCGACCTGCTCGTCGGCTCGATCGTCTCCCCGATCATGTTCGTCCTGCTCTTCGCCTTCGTCTTCGGCGGGTCGATCTCGTTGCCGGGGGCTGCCGACGTCGACCCCGCGCTCTACCGGCAGTTCCTCATCGCCGGGATCTTCGCGCAGACCATGATCTTCGGGGCGACGATCACCGGGTCGGGCATGGCTCAGGACCTCAAGACGGGCATCATCGACCGCTTCCGGACGTTGCCGATGGCGCCTTCGGCCGTCCTCGTGGGCCGCACGACCGCGGACGTCGTCAACAACGTCCTCACCATCGTGATCATGACCCTGACCGGCCTGGTCGTGGGATGGCGCATCACCAGCTCGGTGGGGGAGGCCCTGCTGGGCTACGCGCTGCTGCTGTTCTTCGCGTACTGCGTCAGCTGGATCATGGCCTACGTCGGCCTCCTGGTCCGGACCCCGGAGGTCTTCAACAACGCGTCCTTCGTGGTGATCTTCCCGCTGACCTTCATCGCCAACACCTTCGTCCCGTCCGAGAACCTCCCGGGACCGCTGCGGACCTTTGCCGAGTGGAACCCCGTCTCGAGCGTCACCCAGGCGGCACGTGAGCTCTTCGGCAACGTCATCCCGGGAACGCCCCCACCCACCGCGTGGCCGCTGCAGAACCCGGTGCTCTACACCGTGCTGTGGGGCGTCCTGCTGCTCCTCGTCTTCATCCCGCTCACCGTGCGGCAGTACCAGCGCGCGGCTGCTCGGTGACCCCCGCTCGGTGACCCCGCTCGGTCAGCGGTGGGCGTGCCGGTCGAGGAAGGCGTAGACCTCCGTCTCGTCCACGCCGGGGAACGTCCCGCTCGGCAGGGGCGCAAGGATCTGGGCGTGGACCGCGGCACTGGGCCAGGCATGAGGTGACCAGCGCTCGGCCAGCTCGGGGGCGGGGGTGCGGCAGCACGCCGGGTCCGGGCAGCGTGACGTCGTGCGCGTGGTCGTCTCCCGCCCACGGAACCACTTGGCCGAACCGAACGGCACCCCCACGCTGATCGCGAAGCCCCCGGTGGCCGCGACCCCCGTCTGCGTCGAGGACCAGTACGTCCCCGCCGGGGTGTCGGTGTACTGGTGGTGCTCGGTGGTCCGGTCCCCGCGGGTGAAGGCCATCCTGGCTGGCCACGCCCGGCAGACGAGCTGGCCCTCGATCGCCCCCGTGCCGTCCGTGGGCAGGGGCAGCCCGTCGTTCTCGTACCCCTTGTAGATGGCTCCGTCGTCCCCGACCCGCAGGAAGTGCAGGCGGAGGTCGAGGTGCGTGGTGAGCAGGTTCGTCATCCGCTGCGCCGCTGTCTCGTGGGTCACGCCGAAGGCGTCGCGGAAGTCCTCCACGGCCAGGTCCTTGGCTCGCTTGGCGTCCGTCAAGAAGGCCACCGCGGCGCCGCGTGGCAGCAGGCAGGCAGCCGCGAAGTAGTTGATCTCGACCCGCTGCCGCAGGAAGTCGGCATAGCTCCGCGGGGTCGAGTGCCCGAGGACCCGGTGCGCGATGGCCTGCAAGGCCAGGGAGCGCAGGCCGTGCCCGCCGGGGATCGAGGCCGGCGGCAGGTAGATCCGCCCGTTCGCCAGGTCCGTCACCGTGCGCGTCGAGTGCGGCAGGTCCTCGACGTGGATGAGGGTGAAGCCCAGGTGCTCGGCCATACGTGCGACGGCCCGGTGGGTCAGGGCCCCGGACACGTAGCCCCCGTGCTGCAGGGCCTCCTCGGCCAGGTCCTCGATCTCCGGCAGGTCGTTGTCCCGCTCACGCATCCACCGCCGCAGGGCCGTGTTGGCCCGGCGCGCCTCCTCCGGGGTGGCGATCGCCGCGTTCGCCCGCCGGTCGAGCTCGGCGTGCAGACCCACGATCGCCTCGAGGGCGTCGGTGGGCGTGCCCTTCGTGGGACGGACCTGCGGCAGCCCCAGCCCTGCGTAGAGGGTGCTGCGCTGGGCACGCTCGAGAGCCACCTCGAGGGCCGCGCGCCGGGTCGGGGGCTCGGGGACCAAGAGCTCCGCCACCGGCACCTCGAGGGCTGCTGCGATCGCCTGGAGCAACGAGACCCGGGGTTCCCGGTGCCCGTTCTCGACCAAGGACAGCTGGCTCGCACCGCTCCCCACGGCGGCTCCGAGCTGATCCAGGGTCATGCCCCGGACCGTGCGGACATGCCGGATGCGGCGACCCAGGGTCAGCCCGGCAGCCTCAGGGGTCACGGCATCCGTCGGCGTCGGCAGGGCGATGACGGGTCTCGGCGGTGCGGAATCGGCCATCTCCATGACGATAGCGAAAGAACAGGAGATCTTGTCGCTCTGATCCCGTTGAAGGAGGCCATCGCTCCGAGGATCGTCGACCACACGGCCCGTCCGGGCGCCGCCGACGAGAGGGACATGATGACCACGCTCGACCACCCACGGTCCACGACCGGCTCGGCCGACCCCACGACGGCGGGCCCCGACCTGGCCCCGGGCGCGGATCGGCCCGCGAGCGCGAGCGCCACGGCCGACGCGTCCGCCTGCACGACGCGTCATGCGGGCCTGCACGCGTGGGTCGCCTCGATGGCCGAGCTCACCCGGCCCGACGCCGTCGTCTGGGCCGACGGCTCGCAGGAGGAGTACTCGCGGCTGTGCGAGCTGCTCGTCCGCGACGGGACGTTCCTGCGGCTGGATCCCGTCAGGCGCCCGCGCAGCTACCTCGCGCGATCGGCACCCGACGACGTCGCGCGCGTCGAGGGCCGGACCTTCATCTGCTCCGAGCGGCAGGAGGATGCCGGGCCGAGCAACAACTGGCGCGCACCGGCAGCGATGCGCGCCGAGCTCGAGGAGGTCTTCGCGGGTTCGATGCGAGGGCGGACCATGTATGTGGTGCCGTTCGCCATGGGGCCGGTCGGCTCGCCCCTGGCCCGTTACGGGGTCGAGCTCACCGACTCCCCCTACGTGGTGGTGAGCATGCACGTCATGACCCGCGTGGGGGAGGCGGTGCTCGCCGAGCTCGGGGCCGACGGCGCGTTCGTCCCGGCTGTGCACAGCGTCGGTCTGCCCCTGGTCGACGCTCACGGGACGCGACGGCCCGACGTGCCCTGGCCGTGCAGCACGACCAAGTACATCGCGCACTTCCCCGAGACCCGGGAGATCTGGTCCTACGGCTCGGGGTACGGAGGCAACGCCCTCCTGGGGAAGAAGTGCTTCGCGCTGCGGATCGCCTCGGCCATCGGCCGGGACGAGGGATGGCTCGCCGAGCACATGCTCCTCCTGCGGCTCACCTCCCCCCAGGGCAGGGCGGTGCACCTGGCGGCGGCCTTCCCCTCGGCCTGCGGCAAGACGAACCTCGCGATGCTGACCCCGACCCTTCCGGGCTGGCGCGCCGAGACGCTGGGGGACGACATCGCCTGGATGTTCCCGTCAGACCCCGGGGGCGGTGGGGACGACGGGAGACTGCGTGCGATCAACCCCGAGGCAGGGTTCTTCGGCGTCGCCCCGGGCACCGGGGAGAGCACCAACCCCACCGCGATGCGCATGGTCGCGAGCGACACGATCTTCACCAACGTCGCACTGACCGACGACGGCGATGTGTGGTGGGAAGGCATGACCCCCGACCCTCCTGCGCACCTCGTCGACTGGCAGGGCCAGGACTGGACACCCGGGTGCGGGCGGCCCGCGGCCCACCCCAACTCCCGGTTCACCGTCCCGGCCGACAGGTGCCCGACCCTCGCCCCGGACTGGGACGACCCCGCCGGGGTGCCGGTCGACGCGATCCTCTTCGGCGGTCGGCGCGCCAGCACGGTCCCGCTCGTGACCGAGGCCACCGACTGGGTGCACGGGGTGCTGCTCGGCGCGACGGTCTCCTCCGAGCAGACCGCTGCCGCCGAGGGCACGGTCGGGGCGCTACGGCGTGACCCGTTCGCGATGCTGCCCTTCACCGGCTACGCGATGACCGATCACTGGGCGCACTGGCTCGAGATGGGCGCACGGCTGGGGGAGGCCGCCCCGCGCGTCTTCGGCGTCAACTGGTTCCGCAAGGGTGCGGACGGCGGCTACCTGTGGCCCGGTTTCGGGGAGAACGCGCGCGTCCTGGCCTGGATCCACGGCAGGGTCCTCGGCGAGGCCGAGGCCGTCCCGAGCCCGGTCGGCCTGCTGCCCGCCCCGGGGTCCCTGGACCTCGCGGGACTCGACCTGCCCGACGAGGCCCTCGCGGCGGTCCTCGCGGTGCACCCCGAGGAGTGGTCCCGGGAGCTGGAGCTGACCAGGCAGTGGTTCGCGGAGCTCGGCGCCGGGGTGCCCGGCGAGCTGCTGGAGCGCCTGGACCGTGTGCGGCGCGCCCTGCCTCCCGGCTGAGGCACCGCGGGCTGGTGACGGCTGCGTGACACGGTGGAGCAGACGTTCGTTCGCGGCCGACCAGGCGGGGGGACGGCCGACCCTGCAGACGTCAGCCGACGGTGCGCCGTGCCGCGAGGTCCGCCACCCCGGAGAGACCGGTCTCGGCCAGCCAGCGCAGCTGCTGCTCGGCTCCGGTGCCGCCGGCGAGCAGGTGGGCTACCCGCTCACGGACCCGGGCGAGGTCGCCGCTGGCGTCGAGGGCGTCGGCGACGTGGTCGACGAGCTCCGTGACCGCCTGGTGGGCCGTCACGGGTCTCAGGCTCGAGGGGCTCACCAGCTCCCCGCCGAGGCCGGACCTCCCTGCCCGCCACGTCGCCGCGCGCAGCTGCTCCACCCGGACCACCGGAGCCGGGCGCCCAAGTCGGAGGCCAAG
>NZ_JALPKN010000133.1 GCF_023630195.1 Actinotalea sp. C106
CGAGTCCCACGCCTGGGCGCGCCCGGCGCCGCGGCGCACCGCCAGGTGGGCGCCCGCGCGGGTGCCGAGCGTGGCGATGACGAGGGGGATGAGGAGTGTCACGGGGACCTCGCTAGAGACGCTGGGTAAATCTTGTCGGTGACAAGTTACACTGACAAGATGGAGACGTACCACCACGGTTCGTTGCGCGCCGAGCTCCTCGGGCTGGCAGCAGAGACGCTCGAGAGCTCAGGCGTCCACGCACTCAGCCTGCGTGACCTCGCCCGCAGGGCGGGTGTGTCCCACGCAGCCCCGATCCACCACTTCGGCACCCGGACGGGCCTGCTGACCGAGCTGGCCCGCCAAGGGTTCGAGGGCCTGGCTGCGGTGCTGTCCGACGCCGGCGACGACCTCTACGACGCGGGTGTGGCCTACGTGCGCTGGGGTGTCGGCCACCCCGGCCTGTACGGGGTCATGTGGCAGACGGAGCTCCTCGACCGCACGCACGAACCCCTCGAGCGCGCCCGCCGCGACGCGTGGCACCACCTCGAGCGCTGCCTCGGCCCGTCCACCGAGGCGCGGCGGACCGATGCGCTGGCCGCCTTCGCCCTCGTGCACGGCGTCGTCCAGCTGATCCTCAGCGGGGCTGAGCCCCGCATCCAGGACGACGAGGCGTCCTTGCGTGACCTCCTCCGCAGGCTCACGCCGGCGAGCTGACCCCTCCGGTCAGTCCAGCCGCACCGCGAGGTAGCGCCGGGTGACGACGTCCTGCACGGCCCTGGTCACCGGGGCGGCCAGGCGCGCGTACCAGCGGGCGGGGCGCGAGAAGCCCACGACGTGCAACCAGACGCCCCCGTCGAGGTCGAGGCGGACGATGAAGGACTCCTCGCCGGCCTCCGGGTGACCGGCGCGCGAGCCGTAGGCGAAGCCCCGCCGGCTCTCCTCGTCGACGACGGCCACCACTCGGTTGGGCGCCCGGACCAGCACCGGGCCCAGAGGCAGGCCGACCTCGACGTCCGCACCCGTCACGGCTGTGCGGGCGGAGGTCGCCACGGTGAGCCCGGCACGGCGGTGCAGCTCCCAGGTCAGGACCGCGTCCGCGTACCGCGTGAAGGTCTCGTGCCCGGACCCGACGCGCACCCGGTACCGCAGGTGCCGGTAGCCGTCCGGCAGGTGCTCCCTCAAGGAGCCGCCCACCTCCGGGTAGGTCAGGTCAGGGTGGGAGCTCCGTGTAGCCATGACCGCCTTCCTACGGTGTCGTGCTGTAGACGATCACCGGCGCACGAACGGCGACCCGGTCGTAGAGCCGCTGGGCGTCCTCGTTCGTCTCCCGTGTCGTCCAGCGCACGACGTCGTGCCCGTCGCGGCGGGCCTCGGCGCGCACGGCGTCGATCAACGCCCCCGCCAGGCCCTGCCCCCGCGTGGCGGGTGCCACGTACAGGTCGTCGATCCACAGGCCTGCGCTCGCGGTGATGGGCCGCTCGAAGCGCCGGTAGTGGACGAAGCCCCTGGGACGGCCCCCCGAGTGGGCGAGCAGGCAGCGCGTCTGGGCCTCGCCGTCCAGCACCCACGACCACACCACGTCGAGCTTCTCGTCGCGCAACGTGATGTCGCCGCCCGCCGCGTACTCCCGGAAGAGCTCGCCCCAGTCGTCTCGATCAGCTGGCCCGGCGGGCCTGATCACCGGAGGGGCGGCGTCTACGGTCACACGTCCAGGATGCCCCGGATGATGCTGTCCCCGGAGTGATTCGGGTCGCCGTCGTAGGGCTCGGCGGACACGTCGACGACCGCGAAGTCGTCCAGGTCCAGGCCGGAGGGCACCGTGAACGTCCCCTCGGAGCCCTCGAGCACGCCGAGGCTGACGAGTCGGGTGACCTCGCGGTCGATGAGCCAGACCTCGCGGTAGCCGTCGGCGTCGTCGGAGGTGTCGAGGGACACGACGATCTGGCGGGTGCCGTCGTCTGCCTCGTGGACCTGGGCCGCGCCGGTGGCGTCCCAGCCGGGCAACGGGTCGAGCGCAGCCTCGGCGACCACGGGGGCGGGGACCTCGGAGTCGAGCAGGCCACCTCCCCACACGGCCCCGCCCACGCCACCGACCACGACGCCGGCCGCGGCGGCAGCCATGACCCACGGGGCCCGACGGCGCCGCAGGGGCACGACGTTGCTGGGGGAGTCGTCCTCAGGGGTGGTCGAGGGCGGAGCCGGCGCCGAGCCGGAGGCCGTCGTCGTGCTGTCCTCGGGAGCGACCGGGACGGAAGCGACCGGCGCGACGGGCGCCGTCTCGCCGTCGGGGGCGAGCCCCGGGCTCAGGTCCAGCTCTGCGTGGATCCGGCCCCACACGCCGGCGGGGGCCGGGACGGGCGCATCCTCGGGGGTGACGGTGCGCGCGGTCGTGACGACGGAGGCGAGCTCGGCGACCTCGGCGGCGCAGGAGGCGCACGCCTCGAGGTGGGCGCGGGTCGCGTCGTCGACGGGCTCGCCGAGGGCGGCCAGTGCCAGGACCTCAGGGTCGACGTGCTCCATGCTCCACCTCCAATCGGTCGCGCAGTCGCGTGAGACTACGTCTGATGTGGCTCTTAACGGTGCCCAGGGGCAGGTCGAGCCGGGATGAGATCTGGTCGTGCGTCAAGTCGTCGTAGAAGGCCAGGGACAGGATGGTCCGTTGCGGTTCACCCAGGCGAGCCAGCTCGTCCGCGACAGTCACCCGATCGGCGACCGAGGCCATCTCCGACTCCGGTTCGGGCCCCGTGGTCGTGGCGACCGCGAGCTCGTTGCGTCGGTCCCGGGCCCGGCGCTGGTGCACGTCGGCGATCGCATTGCGGGTGATGCCCGTGAGCCACGCCGGGAGGGGCGAGCGCCCGGGGTCGAAGCCGGTCCGCCCGCGCCACGCGGCGACGAACACCTGCTGGGTCACGTCCTCGGCGTCGGTCGAGTCGCGCAGCGCCCGGAAGGCCAACGTGTGGACGAAGGCCGACCAGCGCCGGAACGCCTCGGCGAGCGCTGACTCCTCGCCCTGCGCGAAGGCCTGGCCGAGGTCCGCATCGGTCCACGCCTCACGGACGTCGAGCGGCACGGTCGGGGGAGAGGCGCTCAGGACGATCCTCCTCGGCTCGGTCGTCGTCGACGGTCGTGGTCTGGCTCGGAGCCCCGCGGCCGGGGCCGCGGTGAGCACGCTCATCATGCACCGACAGGCACCGCGGTGACGATCACGTTATCGGTGTAGCTGCCGGCCTCGCGCACAAACGTACCGCCACAGGTGACCAGCACCAGTCGGTGCTCGCCGTCCCGCACGAAGACCTCGGGCCAGGTGACCTGAGGCTTGGCCAGGACCGTCACGTCGGTGACCGAGTACTCGACCGTGGCGCCGTCCGCCAGGGTCACCTCGACCGTGTCGCCCTCCTCGACGTCCATCAGCTTCGCGAACGGGCCCACGCCCGCCGAGGCGGCCGAGTCGACGTGGGCCGCGACCACGGCGGTGCCGTCCTCCTCCCCGGGGGACGCCCCGTACCGGTACCACCCGGCGCGCTCGGCCAGCGGGGGGATCTCCATCTGCCCGTCCTCCTCGACCCCCACCGGGTCGATCGGCAGGGAGATGTCCAGGGCGGGGATGGCCAGGCTCGCCGGTGCGACGGTGGTCGAGGCGGCCACGGCCTCGAGGTCGGTGGACTGCACCGGGACGTCGGGGAGCGGGGCCGCCGGGGCCTCGGGCTCCGCGGTCGGGGAGCTCACCGGGGCGGGGGCCTCGACGGTCGGCTCGGGGGTGGAGCTGCAGCCGACGAGGACGAGCACCGTCGCGGAGAGGAGGGCCGCTGCCGCTCGTCCGTGGTGGGGGGTGCTCCTCGACATGGTCGGCTCCGAAGCTGTGGTGGGGGAGGGGAGTTGCTGGGGGGTCGTGCTGCAGGGGGGCTGGTGGGTCGTCCTGCTGGGGGCGTGCAACCGGGCCGGCCGGCATCCAGGGCTCGTCGTGTCGGATGCCGGCCGACCCGGGGTCAGCGGGTCGTGCTGGGGGTCAGCGGTTGGCGGAAGCCATCTGCTGACGGCGCACGACGAGGGTGGCACCACCGGCGGCGAGCAGGAGCGCGCCACCGATCAGCCACGGAGCGGTCGAGGACTCGGCCGCGAGGCCCAGCTCACCCGACGGGACGCCCGACGGCGAGGAGTGCAGGCCCTCGATGGTCTGGACGGCGAGGTCCAGGTTGTCGTCCTCGAGGCTGCCCCACGCGTAGACGATCGTGTTGACGCCCTCGGCGACGTCGACGTCGGCCGGGCCGATCACGGGCTCGGTGGTGCCGGTCGCGGCCACGGCGGCCGGGACGGTCCCGGCGGGAAGGTTCAGGACCTCCTCGTCAGGGTTCGACAGGTTGGTGATCACCGCGTCCTCACCGGCGAGGATGTCCACGGCGGGGGCGGCAGCCGCGTGACGCACGGTCAGGCGGCCCTCACCGGCCTCGGTGGCCGAGATGTCGTTGGTGAAGAGCGACGCGGTCGGCTCGCCCTCGGCCGTGAGGTGCGCGGCCGCGGTGTAGTTCATGCCGGCCTCGAGGGGCAGGTCGATGGGGCCGATGGCCGGCTCGGAGTCGTCCGCGGCGTCGGAGGCCGTGATGGCGACGCTGTAGGTGCCGGCGGGCAGCTCGAGGGGGCCAGCCAGGTCGCCGGGCTCGAAGTCGTCGAGGGTCAGCTCGCCGTCCACGTACACGTCGACCGTGAGGTCGGGCACGCCGTGGAGCACGGACAGCATGGCCATGTCGTCGGTCGCGGCGGTGGCGGGCGCTGCTGCGGCCATCGCCAGGGCGAGGCCGGCAGCGCCGGCGGTGCCGGCAGAGATGAGACGGGTGCGCATGGTGGTCCTCCTGTTTCCTGCCCCGAGGGGCACGGGAACTGCTTGACACACCTACTACGGCGCGGGGGGCGCGCCTGGATGCACCCGGATCAAGATTTCTTCCCGGGCCACGTTCCGCGACCCTCTCGAGGCCTCACCGCGCGCCCGGCGGGTCAGAGGTCGTCGAGCAGGCCTCGCATCTCGGTGATCTCCCGGGCCTGGTCGTCGATGACCTTGCCGGCCAGCTCCCGTGCGTCCGGGTTCTCACCGTCGGCCAGGTGTGTCTCGGCCATCTCGATGGCGCCGCGGTGGTGGGCGATCATCAGCTCGAGGAAGCGGCGGTCGAGCTCCATGCCCTCAAGCCCCTCGAGCTCCGTCATGGCCTCGCCCTGATCCATTCCCTCCATGTCCATGCCGGCGTGGTCCATCGCGCCGTGCTGCGCCTCACCCGGCATGTCCTCACCCCAGGCGGCCAGCCAGCCGGACATGAGGTCGATCTCGGGTCCCTGGGCGGCGGCGATCCGCTCCCCGAGGGCGCGGACCTCCTCGGTGCCGCCGCGCTCCACCACGAGATCGGCCATCTCGATCGCGCCCTCGTGGTGGACGATCATCATCTGCGCGAACTGCGTGTCCGCGTCGTTGTGCGCGCCGTCCTCGTCGACCTCCTCCGCGGCGGACCGCTCGGTCGCAACGCTCCCGGTGTCCTCCGCTGCCGGGTCTGCGCCCCCGGAGCAGGCTGTCAGGAGGACGGTCGTGGTCAGGGCGGTCAGCGTGATGGTGATTCGACGGCGGGTGGGGTGCGTCATCGGGGGTCCTTCCAGGAGGGGCGGGCGTGCGGGTGGCGTGACCCACGGAGACAGAGGTGGATCGCACCGGAAGGGTGCTCAGAGCCGGGTGGTGACCTCCGCGAGAAGGTCCTCGGGGGCCAGCCACATCGACGGGTAGTTCCCGTGCCAGAGCTGGTTGCCGTCGGCGTCGACGAGCACGAAGCCGTGCCCGGGAAGTCCCTCGTGCATCCCCTTGCCGAGTGTGTCGTACGCGGCCGAGACGGTGCCGTCGTCGAGCAGGAAGGGAGCGGTGACCCCGAGGCGCTCGCGGTCGGTGTTGATCTGCTCGGCAGAGTTCATCACGATCGGCAGGACAGGGATGCCCGACTCGGCGAACACGGGGTCCTTCTCGATCTCCGCCATCTGCAGCAGGCACGAGTCGCAGCCGGCGCCCTCGTTGAAGTACAGGACCACGGGTTCGCCGCGGTAGTCGGCCAGGGAGACGCTGGAGCCGTCCGAGGCCGGCAGGGTGAAGTCCGGGGCGACGCGCACGTCGGTCGAGGTGGTGGGCCGGGAGGTGATGAGCGCCACCGCGATCAGGACCGCGATGATCAACGAGGCTGCCCCCCACGCGGCGCCGCTGAACCGTCGGCGGCGACGAGCCTGCTGGTCCTGGGCGGCGCGCACCTCCTCCAGGGCCTCCTGGCGGCGAGCGAGGCGGCGGGTGGCGGTTCCGGATGTCATCGAGTCACTTCTTCCGGGGTCGGGTCGGTGTGGCAGGTCGGGGCAGGACGCTCGGGGGGGCGGCGACGCGACCGGCGGTCGGCCAAGGTCGCCCACACGAAGACGGCGGCCAACGCCAGCAGCATCAGGCCCTGGACGGGCTCCGGGATCGGCGACAGCAGCTCCTGGAGGCGCCCGAAGGCGGTGGTCAGGGCACGGCTGGCGCTGTCCTGGATCGCCGACCCGCCGGTCATGTCGGAGCTCCCGGCGAGGGTGATGACGAAGACCCCCATGACCGCGAACCCGACGGCGACGGCGATGTTGAGGGTGTTCGTCACCAGGGTGCGTCCGGCCACGCGCAGCCGTACCACCTTGGCCTGGAGCAGCTTCCGGTCGCCCAGGCGGGCGCGGTCCCACACCAGGGCCATGACGAAGAGCGGGAACACCATCCCGAACACGTAGGCCAGTCCCAGGGCCAGACCACCGACCGCCGACCCGGACAGCACCGACAAGGTCATCACCCCGGCGAGGACTGGTGCGCAGCACGAGGAGGCGACGCCCGAGAACACGCCGAGGGAGAAGAAGCTCGCGGTGTCCCCCCTGGCGGTGTCGGGCGCGCGCAGGAACGACGGCAGGGACCACATCCGACCGGAGAGGGCGAGGGCCGCCAGGGCGATCATCAGCAGCCCGCCGGCCCAGTACAGAGGTGCGTGGTACTGCGCGATGGCACCGGCGATGAGGCCCATGCCGAGGGTGATCGGCACCAGCACGACAGCCAGGCCGGCGGCGAAGACGAAGGTCAGCGGCAGTAGACGCCACCGGGCGTTCTTGACGGCACCAGCCAGGTAGGACGGCGCCAGGAAGACGATGCAGCAGGGCGCGAAGAGGGCGACCCCGCCGGCGAAGAAGGCCGCGAGGATGCTCCCCGTGGTCAGCAGCTCACTACCCACGTCACGCACCCACCTGGACGAGCGGCAGGGCGCGGAGAGCCTTGGCGAGCTTCTTGCGCGGCAGGCGCCCCGAGGAGAAGTACTGGCCGTCGAGGAGCACCAGGGGGTTCATCGCCGGGCGGTGCGCGGCGACCAGTGCGCGCCCTTCGTCGGTGTCGATGCCGACGCTGCGGACCACGAGCGGGTGCTCCTGGGCCAGGGCGACGAGCGCCTCCTCGGCGTCGTGGCAGAAGTGGCACGCGGGGGCGTGCACGACGGTGACGACCGGGGGGTCGGTGGGTGCTGCGGTCGGCATGGCGACTCCTGCGGGGTTCGGTCGGGGCACGTCCAGCATCGGCGACCGCTGCTGAAGCCCCGCTCACGTCCGGATCAAGGTTTGATGAAGACGGCGGCGCGTCGACGCCTCACCGCCACAATGGGGAGGTGACCTCCCCCCGGACGACCTCGGCGCCCACCCGGCGTGCGGTCGTCGTCGACGACGAGCAGGCCCTGGCCCAGCTGGTCGCCGGGTACCTCGAGCGCGACGGGTTCCGTGTCCACGTCGTCCACGACGGTGCCGCGGCCGTCGAGGTGCTGCGCGAGGTGGACCCTGACCTCGTCGTGCTCGACCTGGGCCTGCCCGGCCTGGACGGCGTGGAGGTCTGCCGTCAGCTGCGGACCTTCTCCGACTGCTACGTGATCATGCTGACGGCCCGTGCGGAGGAGGTCGACACCCTGATCGGGCTGTCGGTCGGTGCCGACGACTACGTCACCAAGCCCTTCAGCCCCCGCGAGCTCATGGCCCGCGTCGGCGTGCTCCTGCGCCGGCCACGACGTCCGGCCACCCCGCCGTCCGCCGTCGCGGAGCGCCCCGTCGTGGAGGTCGGGCCGCTCGGCCTGGACCTCGACGCACGGGAGGTCCACCTCGACGGTCGCCTCGTGCCCCTGACCCGGACGGAGTTCGACGTCCTGGCGGTCCTCGCCTCCCGACCCGGCCGGGTGTTCAGCCGCCGGGCGCTCATCGAGGAGGTCTGGGGGGCGAACTGGGTGGGGGACGAGCACCTCGTCGACGTCCACGTGCTCCACGTCCGTCAGAAGCTGGGCGACAGCGCCGAGCGCCAACGGTTCGTCCGCACCGTACGCGGCGTCGGGTACCGCGTCGGGACCGGGGCGTGACCCGCCGCGGGCCGAGGCAGTGGGGCCTGGCCGGGCGCCTGCTCATCGCCCTCGGTGTGGTGATGCTCGTCGGCGCCCTGACGGCCTGGCTCGTGGCGTCCGCCGTCGGGCCACGGCTGTTCCACGAGCACATGCTTCGCGCCGGCCTGGCGGACTACGCCGCCGCCGTGACGCACGCCGAGCTCGCGTTCCGCGACGCCAGCGCGGTCTCGCTCGCCCTCGCCCTGGGAGCG
>NZ_JALPKN010000134.1 GCF_023630195.1 Actinotalea sp. C106
TGGCCCCGCTCGCGCAGCTCGCGTCGTGACAGCGGACGCGCCGCGCCGTCGTCGGCGCCCGGCGTCTGCCCCGACGTCGTCTGCGCGGGGGCGAGATCGTCGCGCTGCTCAGCAGCGAGGCCGCGCAGGCGCTCCTGCTCTCGTCGGCGGCGGCGCTCACCCCACTCCGCGGAGGACTGCTCAGACATCATGACCTCGATACAGACCGTGCTTGGCGATGTACTGGACCACGCCGTCGGGCACCAGGTACCAGACCGGCTCTCCCCGGCGCGCCCGTTCCCGGCAGTCCGTCGAGGAGATCGCGAGGGCCGGGACCTCGAGCAGGCTCACGGCGTCCTCGGGGAGCGCGTCGAGGGACAGGGTGTGCCCGGGCCGCGTGACGGCCACGAGGTGCGCCATCGTCCAGAGCCGCTCGGCGTCCTTCCAAGTGAGGATCTGCTCGATGGCGTCTGCCCCCGTGATGAAGAAGAGGTCCGCCTCGGGTCGCTCGGCCCGCAGGTCCGCGAGGGTGTCCACGGTGTAGGTGAGCCCGGGCCGGTCGACGTCGACCCTGCTCACGGTGAACCGTGGGTTGGAGGCCGTCGCGATCACGGTCATGAGGTAGCGGTGCTCCGCGGGCGTCACCCCGGCGTGCTGCTTGAGCGACGGGCGCCCCGTCGGGACGAAGACGACCTCGTCGAGGTCCAGACGGGCAGCGGCCTCGCTCGCGGCGACCAGGTGACCGTGGTGGACGGGGTCGAAGGTTCCACCCATCACCCCGATCCTGGGCCGGTGCTGAGTCATGCCGCTGGTGTCCTCCAGGCCTCGTGGTTGGGAACAGCAGGTGTCAGTGGCGGGTGCCGACGCTGCGGAAGGCGTACGTGACCGCGAGCAGCGCCATCAGTGCGCCGAAGGCCACGAGACCGAAGCCCTCGGGCGACATGGGAAGGTGGTTCACGACCTCCGCCTCCTCTGCGGCGAGCAGGGCAGCGTGCACGTCGACCTCCTGATGATCGTTGTTCTCACCGCTGGCTGGCGTCCGCAGCGGTCCGCCCAGTGTCGCACGTCCGGCATGGCCGGGTCGTCGCGCCACGACGTCCGGACGGGTGAGGAGGACCTCAGGGACGGATGTGCCCGTCCCCGTGGACGACCCACTGGGTGGTGGTGAGCTCCGCCAGGCCCATCGGACCACGGGCGTGCATCTTCTGCGTGGAGATGCCGATCTCGGCCCCGAGCCCGAGCTGACCGCCATCCGTGAAGCGGGTCGAGGCGTTGACCATCACCGCGGCCGACCCGACCCCCGCGACGAACCGCTCCGAGGCAGCGAGGTCACGGGTCACGATGGCCTCGGTGTGACCTGAGGACCACGTCCTGATGTGCTCGAGCGCGACGTCGAGGTCGTCGACCACGCGCACGGCGATCTCCAGGGCCAGGTACTCGGTGGCCCAGTCCTCGTCCTGCGCGACGAGCACCTCGACCCCGGCAGGGGCGAGGTCGACGGTGCGCTGGTCGCCGTGGAGCACGACCCCCGCCCCCGCGAGGGCCGCGAGGGCGCTGGGCAGGAATCCCGGGGCGGCGTCGTCGTGGACGAGGAGCGTCTCGGCCGCGTTGCAGACGCCGACGCGCTGGGTCTTGGAGTTCATCAGGATCGGCAGCGCCACCGCCGGGTCAGCGCTCGCGTCGACGTAGACGTGGCAGTTGCCGACGCCCGTCTCGACCACCGGGACCCTCGCCTCACGCACGACCGTCTGGATCAGCTCGGCCCCGCCACGGGGCACGAGCAGGTCGACGAGTCCGCGCGCATGCATCAGCGCGACGGCTCCGGCCCGCCCGTGGTCGTCGATCGACTGGACGCAGTCGGCCGGGAGCCCCGCGGCCTCGAGGGCCTCACCGAGGACGCGCACGATCGCCGCGTTGGAGCCCGAGGCCGCCGACCCGCCGCGCAGGACGGCCGCGTTGCCGCTCTTCAGCGCGAGGCCGGCCGCGTCGACGGTGACGTTGGGCCGGGCCTCGTAGATCATCCCGACCACGCCGAGGGGTACCCGGACCTGACGCAACCGCAGGCCGTTGGGGAGGGTCGACCCGCGGACCACCTCCCCGACCGGGTCGGGCAGGGCTGCGAGCTCGCGGAGGGCCTCGGCGATGCCTCGGAGGCGCTCTGGGTCGAGGGTGAGCCGGTCGAGGAGCCCGGGTGACACCCCACGGGCGTGCCCTCGCTCGAGGTCGACCGCGTTGGCGGCCACGATCTCCTGCGTCCCGGCCACGAGGGCGTCCGCCATCGCGTGCAGAGCGGCGTCCTTGTGCGCCCTGGTCGCTCCCGCGAGGCTTCTCGCCGCGACCCGGGCCCGCTCGGCGACCTGCCTCACGGCCAGGGTCACCTCGGCCGGGACCTCCACGGGGACCTCGTCGACAGGGGCAGCAGCTGGAGTGCTCATGGCCGAAGGATAGGCACTAGCGCCCGGTCGGCACGAGGACGAGGTCGTCCCGGTGGACCACCTCGCGGTCGTAGCCCGCGCCGAGCCGGTCCCGCAGCTCGTGGGTCGAGCTCCCGAGCAGCTCGGGCAGCTCGGCGGATCCGTAGGAGACCAGACCACGGGCCACCACGGTGCCGGTGGCCGACACCAGCTCGACGGGGTCCCCCGCCTCGAAGGTGCCCTCGACGGCGGTCACCCCCGCGGGCAGCAGCGAGGTACGACGTTCGACGACCGCCGCGACGGCGCCGTCGTCCAGCACGAGGCGTCCCTCTGTGCGGGCCGCGTGGGCGAGCCAGAGCATGCGGCGCGAGCGCCGCCGTCCGGTGGCCCCGAACCAGGTGCCGACCTCGTCTCCCGCCAGCGCCCGCGCCGCCTGCGCGGCCGAGGTCAGCACGACCGGGATGCCTGAGCCCGTGGCGATCGCGACCGAGGCCAGCTTGGTGACCATCCCCCCCGTGCCGACCGTGCTCCCTCGGGCAGTCACGGAGACGCCCTCGAGGTCCTGGGGGCCGTGGACCTCGGCGATCCGGCGGGCACCGGGACGACTGGGGGGGCCGTCGTAGAGGGCGTCCACGTCGGTGAGCAGCACCATCGCGTCAGCTCGGACCAGGTGGGAGACGAGGGCCGCCAGCCGGTCGTTGTCACCGAACCGGATCTCGTCGGTGGCGACCGTGTCGTTCTCGTTGACCACCGGCACGACGCCGAGGTCCAGCAGCGTCTCCAGGGCACGTTGGGCGTTGCGGTAGTGCCCGCGCCGGATCGTGTCCTCGGCGGTCAGCAGGACCTGCCCGACGCGCAGGCCGTGCTCGGCGAAGGCCTCGGTGTACCGGGCGACGAGGAGCCCCTGCCCGACCGATGCCGCGGCCTGGGCGGTGGCCAGGTCTCGGGGCCGAGCCACCATGCCCAGGGGCCCGAGCCCTGCGGCGATCGCCCCGGAGGTCACGAGGAGGACCTCGCCGCCCGCGGCGCGCCGCTGCGCGAGCACCTCGACCAGGCGCCGCAGGGCGTCCGGGTCGAGCCGCCCGTCGTCCCCCGTGAGGGAGGAGGAACCGACCTTGACGACGACACGACGGGCCTCGGCGAGGCCCGCGCGACCGGAGATCACGCGTCGTCCTCGGGGGTGGTCCAGTGACCCGACTCGCGCTCCGTCCACAGCTCGGCGCGGGCGTCGGTCTTGGCGTCCATGCGTTCCTTGTACTCCTCGCGCCGGGCCGCGCGGGTCGGCCGACGGGTGTCCTCGAGGCGCAGGTCGGTGCCACGGGGCCCACCCAGCAGCTCGGTCCCGGTGAGCATGGTGGGCTCCCAGTCGAAGACCACGGCGTCGTCACCCGCCCCGATGACGACCTCGGCCCCCGGGGTGGCGCCGGCCTTGAAGAGCTTCTCCTCGACACCCAGGCGGGCGAGGCGGTCGGCCAGGTACCCCACGGCCTCGTCGTTCGAGAACTGGGTCTGCCGCACCCAGCGCTCGGGCTTGGTGCCGAGCACCTGGAACCACACGCGATCGCCGCTCTCGCGGCGCGTGACGGAGAACCCTGCGTCGTCGACGGCCTTGGGGCGCAGCACCACGCGGGTGGGGGTGCTGGGAGCTGCGGCTGCTCGCGCCGCGTCGACCATCGCGGCGAGGGCGAAGGTCAGCGGGCGCAGCCCCTCGTGACTCGCGGCCGAGATCTCGAAGACCTGCAGGCCGCGGGCCTCCAGCTCGGGCCGGACCATCTCGGCGAGCTCGCGGGCCTCGGGGACGTCGACCTTGTTGAGCACGACCATCCGCGGCCGCTCAGTCAGGGGCACCTCGCCCTGGACCTCGAGGTCCCCGGCGTAGGCGGCGAGCTCGGACTCGATCACGTCGAGGTCGCTCAGCGGGTCCCGCCCGGGCTCGAGCGTCGCGCAGTCCAGGACGTGCACGAGGACGGCGCAACGCTCGATGTGGCGGAGGAACTCCAGGCCCAGCCCCTTGCCCTCGCTCGCCCCGGGGATGAGCCCCGGGACGTCGGCCACGGTGAAGCGTGCAGAGCCGGCCTGCACGACGCCGAGGTTCGGGACCAGGGTGGTGAACGGGTAGTCGGCGATCTTGGGACGTGCCGCCGAGATGGCCGCGACGAGGCTCGACTTGCCCGCGCTGGGGTATCCGACCAGTGCCACGTCGGCGATCGTCTTGAGCTCGAGCACCACGTCCCGCCCCTCGCCGGGCTCGCCCAGGAGAGCGAAACCAGGGGCCTTGCGGCGAGGCGAGGCGAGGCTCGCGTTGCCGAGCCCTCCGCGGCCACCCGCGGCGATGACGTACTGGCTGCCCGGACCGACGAGGTCGGCCAGCACGGAGCCGTCGGTCGCCTTGACGACCGTGCCGTCCGGGACCGCGAGGACCAGGTCTCCACCCGTGCTGCCCTGGCGGTTGTCCCCCATGCCCTGGGTGCCCGACGGGGCGTGCCGGTGGGGCGAGTGGTGGTATTCGAGGAGGGTCGTCACCTGGGGGTCGACCTCGAGGATCACGTCACCGCCGTCCCCACCGTTGCCACCGTCGGGGCCGGCGAGGGGCTTGAACTTCTCACGCCGGATGGAGGCACACCCGTGGCCGCCGTCACCGCCGGACGCGTGCAGGACGACGCGGTCGACGAACGTGGCCACGGTGTGCTCCCTTCCTGGGGCCGGTCCCGCGAGGCGGGCCGGCGGTCAGTCTGCTGAGACGACGAAGGGGCGCACCGTGCGGTGCGCCCCTTCGTCGACGAGATGGGTCAGGCGTCGGCCGTCACGATGTCGATGACCTTGCGGCCACGACGCACACCGAACTGCACAGCACCCGGGGTGAGGGCGAACAGCGTGTCGTCGCCGCCACGGCCCACGTTCACGCCGGGGTGGAAGTGCGTGCCGCGCTGGCGCACGATGATCTCGCCCGCGTTGACGAGCTGACCACCGAAGCGCTTGACGCCGAGGCGCTGCGCGTTCGAGTCGCGACCGTTCCGCGAGGAGCTTGCGCCCTTCTTGTGTGCCATGGCTGACCTGCTTTCGTGCTGAGCGGGGAGGGAAGGAGATCGGGACCGGCGGTGACCGCCGGTCACCTCACTTGATGCCGGTGACCTTCAGGCGGGTCAGCTTCTGACGGTGCCCCATGCGCCTGCGGTAGCCCGTCTTGTTCTTGTACTTGAGGATGTCGATCTTGGGGCCCTTCTCGGCCCGGACGATCTCGGCGGTGACCGTGATCTTGGCGAGGGCCGAGGCGTCGGAGGTCACCTTCTCCCCGTCGACGAGCAGGAGCGCGGGCAGCTGGACGGTCGAGCCGGCGTCACCGGACAGCCGGTCCACGACGACGACGTCGCCGACCGACACCTTCTCCTGGCGGCCACCAGCCTTGACGATCGCGTACACCACGTTGCTGCTCATCTCTACTCGTACGGCGTTCTCACGTCTGATGACGTGCCCGGTTACTGCGCAGACGCCCTGCCCCACCGGGCAGGTGCCCGGTCGAACCCAGCGCTGGTCGAACGAAGCCTCACAGGAGGCCCAGCACCCTGGGCACGTGAAACGGTACGCGCACGGCGCACCGACGTTCCAGAGTACGGAAGGCCGGGCCATCCGGTCAAATGGACTGGACGGCCCGGCCCCACAACTACGGGGTCGACCCGGACGACTCCTCCGAGGTGACCTCGTCGGGGCTGCCGTGGTCGCCCTGCTCGACCGCTTCCACGCTTCGCACCGTCGCCTCGAGCTCGGCCTCAGCAGCCACCGAGGCCGGGGACCCGCCGTCGTCCTGGGCGCGACCCGCGGCCGCGTCCTCCTGGGCACCGGTCGGCTCCTGCTCCTGCCCCTGCTCGTGCTCGTGCTCGTGCTCGTGCGCGTGGGCCGCAGCCGCGGCGATCGTCGCGAGCGTCGCCTTGACGGCCTCGCGGGCCTCGGGGAGCACCGGCACGCTGACGGCCGCGGCGGGCTGCGCCGAGCCCTTCTTGCGCCGGGAACGCTTCGACTCCCCGTCTCCCTCACCGCCGCCCGAGGACTGCTCCCCTGCGCCCTTCGCCTCGACCGGCTCGTTCAGGACGTGGAAGCCACGACCGTGGCAGTGCTCGCAGGTCTCGCTGAAGGCCTCGACCAGCCCCTGGCCGACCCGCTTGCGGGTCATCTGGACCAGGCCCAGCGAGGTCACCTCGGCGACCTGGTGCTTGGTCCGGTCCCGCCCCAGGCACTCGACCAGGCGCCGCAGCACCAGGTCGCGGTTCGACTCCAGGACCATGTCGATGAAGTCGATCACGATGATGCCGCCGATGTCCCTCAGCCGGAGCTGTCGGACGATCTCCTCGGCGGCCTCGAGGTTGTTGCGGGTGACGGTCTCCTCGAGCGTGCCGCCGGTCCCGGTGAACTTGCCCGTGTTGACGTCGACCACGGTCATGGCCTCGGTACGGTCGATCACGAGCGAACCGCCCGAGGGCAGCCACACCTTGCGGTCCATGCCCTTGGCGAGCTGCTCGTCGATCCGGTGCGCGGAGAAGACGTCACCCTGATCGGTCCACCGCGAGACGCGGTCGGCGAGATCGGGGGCCATGGCACCCACGTAGTCCGATATCGCCGTCCACGCCTCGTCCCCCTGGACGACCAGGGAGCTGAAGTCGTCGTTGAAGATGTCCCGCACCACACGGATCGCGAGGTCGGGCTCACCCTGGAGCAGCGCGGGCGCCGAGGCGGTCTTGGCCTTCTTCTCGATCGCGGCCCACTGGTCCTGCAGACGTTGGACGTCGCGGCGCAGCTCCTCGTCCGAGGCCCCTTCGGCCGCGGTCCGCACGATCACGCCCGCGGCGTCCGGGACGATCTCCTTGAGCAGCTTCTTGAGACGAGCGCGCTCGTTCTCGGGGAGCTTGCGGGAGATCCCCGTCATGCCTCCACCCGGCACGTAGACGAGGTAGCGGCCGGCGAGGGTGATCTGCGAGGTCAGGCGTGCGCCCTTGTGGCCGATCGGGTCCTTCGTGACCTGGACCAGGACCGAGTCCCCTGACTTCAGGGCCTGCTCGATGCGGCGCGGCTGGCCCTCCATCCCGGCGGCGTCCCAGTTGACCTCGCCCGCGTAGAGCACGGCGTTGCGCCCCTTGCCGACGTCGACGAACGCGGCCTCCATGCTGGGCAGCACGTTCTGCACCCGGCCGAGGTAGACGTTCCCCGCCATGGAGGACTGCGCGTTCTGAGCCGAGCGGGACACGAAGTGCTCGACCAGGACGTCGTCCTCGAGCACCGCGATCTGCACCCGTCCGTTGCTCTCACGCACGACCATCGACCGCTCGACAGCCTCGCGGCGGGCCAGGAACTCAGCCTCGGTGAGCACCGCTCGGCGACGACCCGCGTCGCGGCCCTCGCGTCGGCGCTGCCGCTTGGCCTCGAGCCGCGTGGAGCCCTTGAGCGCGGTGACCTCGTCCGACGCCGTCCGTCCGGCCCGCGAACGCGAACGGCCCGAGCCTCCTGCGCCGCTCGAACCCGAACCCGAGGTCGAGCCGGGGTCCTCGGCCGGCTCGCCCTTGCTCCGGCGGCGACGACGCCGGCGACGGCTCGAGGAGCTGCCGCCCTCGTTGTCCCCGTCCTCACCGGAGTCCCCGTCCTCGGAGGAGTCCTGGTCCTCGGAGTCTTCGGTGCTGTCCTCCGTGGGTGTCTCGGCCTGGGGGGCGCGACCTCGCCGTCCCCGTCGCCCACCCGTCGCGCGGGCGGGCTCCTGCTCGGGCTCGGGGTCCGAGCCGTCGGTGGCGTCCTCGTCCTCGCGGTCCTCGCGGTCCTCAGCGGACTCGGCCCCGCCCTTGCGACGACCACGGCCGCCGCGTCGACGACGGCGACGACCGCCACCGCTGCCCTCGTCCTCCGACGCATCCTGCTCGGAGTCGTCCTCCTGCGGTGCGGCCTCGGGGCGGGCGGGCGGGCCGCCGGGCTCTACCTCGGCGCCGTCCTCGTCCTCCTCGTCCTCCTCGACGGGGGGCGGCGGGCCTGCGGGCGCCTGGGCACGTCGCCGTGGCCGAGCGGTGGGGTCCGGGGCCTGGAAGAGCAGGGCGGTGGCGGCGGGACGCGCCGGCTCGGCGGGGGCAGCGGTCTCCTCGCCGTCCTGCGTGGGCTCGTCCTCCTCGACGGAGCCGGGCGTCTCGGGCTGGGGGCGTGTGCGACCGAGCTCGGCGAGCACGTCGAGCCGCTCGGACTCGGCGGCCGTCGCGTCG
>NZ_JALPKN010000135.1 GCF_023630195.1 Actinotalea sp. C106
GACCCGGGCTGGGTCGGCGGCGGAGCGGCGCCTCGGGACCGGTCCCGTGATGCACCGCTGCCCCCCCGGGCCCCGGGCTGCCCGACCATCCCCATGGCGCCCCACATGCCGCGCCCACCTGCGTGCCCGCCCATGCCCTCGCCGGGGGAGGGGTCGGGGGTCCTGAGCCGGGTGGGGGGCGGGTAGGCGAACCAGACGTCCGTGAGCTCGACCTCGCCACGGACCTCGGGCAGGTCCTCGGCGTCGGTGCGGTCCTGGATCGCCGGCGTGAGGTCGAGGTACTCGAAGATCCGTCGGAAGAGGGCCAGGGAGGTCTGCACGTCCAGGGCCACCCGGAGCAGCTGGACCAGAGGCATGAGCAGGCGCGCCTGGAGGGTCGAGAACGCCACCAGGGTCCCGGCCGAGACCTCGGTCCCTCCGACGATCATGTAGCCCGAGGCGAGGTAGACCAGCGCCGGGGTGACGGCCATGAAGGCCGTGACCATGGCGAAGAACCCCTGGCCCACCATCGCCTGGCGCACCTGGAGGCTGACCTGGCGCTTGTTCTCCGCGTCGTAGCGCGCGATCTCGGCGTCGGCCCGGTTGAAGACCTTCGACAGCAGCACCCCCGAGACGCTCAGCGCCTCCTCGGTGATGGCCGTCATGTCCGAGAGGGACTCCTGGGTCTTGCGGGCCAGCACCTGGCGGCGTGCCCCGACCCGCCGCTGGAGCACCAGGAAGACGGGCATGAGGGCGATCGAGATGATCGTGAGCTGCCAGGAGAGCAGCAGCATCGCGATCAGCGACGCGATGACGGTGACCGCGTTGGACAGGATGCTCGAGGCCGTCGTCGTCAGGACCGAGCGCACGCCGCCGACGTCGTTCGCGAGCCGGGACTGGATGGACCCCGTCCGCGTCGCGGTGAAGAAGGCGAGCTCCATCCGCTCGAGGTGCTCGAAGAGCCGTCCACGAAGGTCGGCCATGGCCTCGTTGCCGACGCGGGTCGTGAGGTACGTCTGCCCGATGCCGATCGCCGCGGTGAGCAGCGGTACGGCGATCATCGCGCCGACGAGCCATCCGAGGAGCTCGAGGTCGACCCCGGTGCCGTCCGCAGGGAACAGCGCCTCGTCGAAGACCGCCTGCGTGAGGAAGGGCGTGACGATGCCGAGCCCGGCACCCACGACGATCGTCACGGCCACGAGGACCAGGGTGGCGCGGTAGGGGGACAGCAGCGCCCAGATGCGGCGCAGCAGGGCGCCGTCCGCCGAGGGCCGACGGGTGTCGGGCACGGGACCTCCTAGGGATCGGAGCAAGCCTGCCCTACCTGGCAGCTCGCTGCTCCGCGACCAGGACGCGCAGCCCTTCGACCACCAACGCGTGGTCCTCGGCCTGGGGCAGACCCGAGACGGTCACGGTGCCCACGGGACCGACCCCGGCCACGGTGAGCGGGAACGAGCCTCCGTGCCCGGCGTACTCCTGGATCGACAGCCCCGTCGCCTCGGCGAAGGACTGACCCTTGACCTTCGCCTGCAGACCCAGCAAGAACGACGGCGCCCCGAAGCGGTCCACGGCACGCACCTTGCGCTCGACCCAGGTGTCGTTGTCAGGCGCGGTGCCCGGGAGTGCCGCGTGGAACAGCTGCTGACCGTGCCGGCGCACGTCGACCACCACGGGCAGCTCACGCTCCCGGGCCAGCTCGATGAGCAGCGAGCCCAGACGCCACGCGTCGTCGTAGTCCATGTGGTCCAGGACCAGCTCTCGTTGCTGGTCGGTGACCTCCGTGATGAGCCGGTCGAGATCGTCGGACGGGGCGTGGCTGGACATGGGACCTCCTGGTCGACGCTGGGCGCCACCACGCTAGGGCACGGGACCGACGCGGGACTCGAGGGCGCCGGATGGGCGTGGGCTCCAGCGACGCCTCGTTCCCGACAGGACGCCTCGCTCCCGACAGGACGTCCCTACAGCCGATAAGGGACATTATGTCATTACGGCTCTCGAGGGCCCTCTCCACCTCGGCCAGCGGGGGTCGCGACTCAGCGTGAGGACGGCACGCTCACGTCCGCCGGCCCGAGGCGCTTCTCCCAGCGGTGCTCGGTGAGCCGTGGGTCGCGGGGCAACGGCATGGAGGCTCCGGTCGCGACGTAGCCGGCGCGGCGGTACAGAGCGGTCGCAGCCTTGTTCGAGTCGATGGCCCAGAGGGTCAGCCTCACCGCGCCGACCTCGGCGGCTCGTCCCGCCGCCGTGTCGAGGAGCGCCTGTCCATGTCCCCGCCTTCGCAGGTCGGGATCGACCCACAGGCTCACCACGTGGCGTTCGTCCGCGGGTGCCCCCGGCTCCTCGATCAGGCAGAGCACCCCGGCGTCCTGCTCGGGCTCGCCGAGGACCAGCCAGGTGCTGGACCGCAGTCTCATGCGCCAGTGCTTCTCGCCGAAGCCCTGCTCGCGCGCCAGGGACGAGCCGAAGGCACCCTGGTCCTGCTCGAGCGCACGCAGACGGATCGCCGCCAGCCTGGCCCAGTCGTCCTCGCTCAGCACGTCGATGGTCGCCACGGCCTCATCCTGCCCGATCGTGCGGGCGTGAGATGCTGAGGTCATGCCTGAGCCGCACTCCTCGGACTCCCCTGCCCCCGCCTCGCGGTCCCTCGACGCGCGCTGGTGGTGGTCGTCCTCCCTGCCGGTGATCGTCGGTCTCGTGGTCATCGGGTACCAGGTCAGCGCCTTCGCGGACGGGGCGGGGACCTGGGCCAACGGCGCGATGATCGCCCTGGGCGGCGCCGTTGCCCTCTGGGGCCTGACCGGCCTGCGCAAGGACTACGCGGCGCACCGCGCCGCCGGTCAGGACGAGCCGCCGACGAGCTGAACCTCGGTCCGCCGTGCGAGCCGGTCCACCTCGACCTACGGTCGAGAGGTCCGACGACGTCGAGACCTGGAGACACCATGACGGACCACGGCCCCACCCGCGAGGAGCTTCCGCTCCCCGACTACGACCATCTGCCCATCACCGGGCTCGGCCACCGCATCCGGTCCCTGGACCTGGACCAGCTGCGGGTCGTCATCGAGTACGAGGAGACGCACGCACGACGAGTGCCGGCGCTCCAGGTGCTGCAGACCCGGGCGAGCGAGCTCGAGGCAGGTGCAGAGCCGAGCGGGGGCGACCCGTCCGCTCTCGCCCCTGAGCTGTCCCCGGCACCCTCCGCCGGGTCGCCGGTCTCTCCGGCGACCGCGCCCGGCCCGGACATCCCGCCGACCGAGTCGGACGAGGCGAAGCCACCGATGCGCGGGTGAACCTCGGGGCGTGGCGCGCAGGTCGTTCCTGCGGGCCACGCCCCGACACTCCCTCGCACCGCGGCGCTCAGGACGACGTGCTCCACTCCCCCGGCGCGCTGCGGGTCACGTCGGCGACCTCCTCCTCGGGACGAGGGGGGATCGTCTCGTCGACCTCGAGGTGCGGGATCTGGTCGTGATCGAGAGGGCCGGGTGCGGTCCCCTCACCCGGTGCGGGGTCGGTGCTCTCGTGTGACATCAGGCCTCCCAGGGTGCGGCATGCACGGACGGGCGAGAGGTCTCGACCGGTCCTGACACGAACGGTACGCGCGGCTCGTGGTCGACGCTGCTCGAGCGAACCCGAGGCGTCCGCCGCCCTCGCGTCAGGGGCGGCGGACGACGGTGCGGGCCTCAGACCACGACGACGACGAGATCCCCGCCCTCGAGCTGCTGAACCGCCCCGATGGCCAGGCGCTGGACCGTGCCGGCGACCGGGGTGGTGATCGACGCCTCCATCTTCATGGCCTCGATCGTCGCGACCGACTGCCCTGCCTCGACCTTCTGCCCCTCCTGGACCACGGGGGTCACCGCACCGGCGAAGGGTGCAGCGATCTGCCCCGGCGTTCCCGGGTCGGCCTTCTCGGCCGTCGCCTGGTCCACCTCGACGGCCCGGTCGCGGACCTGCAACGGACGGATCTGACCGTTGAGGGTGAACATCACCGAGCGCATCCCGCGCTCATCCGGCTCGCCCACGGCCTCGAGGCCCACGAGCAGGCGCACGCCGCGCTCGAGCTCGACCTCGACCTCGGTGTCCGGGAACATGCCGTACAGGTAGCGCGCCGTGTCGAGGACGCTGACGTCCCCGAAGCTGGCCCGGACCTGCTCGAGCTCCTTGGTCGGCGCGGGGAACAAGAGGTGGTTGAGCCGGTCACGACGGGTCCCCGAGTCCGCGCCGAGGTCCTGGCGGTCCTCGCTGGAGAGCGTCGCGACCTCGCGGTGCGGGGTGCGCCCCTCGAGCGCACGGGTGCGGAACGGCTCGGGCCAGCCTCCGGGCGGGTCGCCGAGCTCGCCACCGAGGAACCCGATGACCGAGTCAGGGATGTCGAACTCCTGGGGCTCTCGGGCGAAGTGCTCCGGGTCCGCCCCGCGGGCCACGAGGTGCAGGGCGAGGTCCCCCACGACCTTGCTCGACGGCGTGACCTTGACCAACCGGCCCAGGAGCCGGTCGGCAGCGGCGTACATCGCCTCGATGTCCTCGAAACGGTCGCCCAGGCCCAGCGCGATGGCCTGCTGGCGCAGGTTCGACAGCTGCCCGCCGGGGATCTCGTGGTCGTACACGCGTCCCGTGGGGCCGGGCAGCCCGGACTCGAAGGGCTTGTAGATGCGGCGGACGGCCTCCCAGTACGGCTCGAGGTCGCACACGGCGCGCAGGCTCAGGCCTGTGTCCCGCTCGGTGTGCTCGAGGGCTGCGACGAGGGCCGACATCGACGGCTGGCTCGTGGTGCCCGCCATCGCGGCGCTTGCGGTGTCGACCGCGTCGACGCCGGCGTCGACCGCGGCCAGCAGGGTCGCGAGCTGACCCCCGGCGGTGTCGTGGGTGTGCAGGTGCACCGGCAGGTCGAACCGCTCACGCAGCGCCGTCACCAGGGTGCGGGCGGCCGCCGGGCGCAGCAGCCCGGCCATGTCCTTGATCGCGAGGACGTGCGCGCCCGCCTCGACGATCCGCTCGGCCAGCCCGAGGTAGTAGTCGAGGGTGTAGAGGTTCTCCCCCGGGTCGGTCAGGTTGCCCGTGTAGCAGAGCGCGACCTCCGCCACCGACGTGCCGCCCTCGCGGACGGCCTGGATCGCCGGGCGCATCTGCTCGACGTCGTTCAGCGCGTCGAAGATGCGGAAGATGTCGATCCCGGTGGCCGTGGCCTCCCGGACGAACGCCTGGGTGACCTCGGTCGGGTACGGCGTGTAGCCGACCGTGTTCCGGCCGCGCAGCAGCATCTGGATGGCGACGTTCGGGAGAGCCTCGCGCAGAGTCGCGAGGCGGTCCCACGGGTCCTCCCCCAGGAAGCGCAGCGCGACGTCGTAGGTGGCCCCGCCCCACGCCTCGACCGACAGCAGTCCGCCGGTGGTGCGTGCCACGTGCGGTGCCACCGCCGCGAGGTCGTAGGTGCGCACGCGGGTCGCGAGCAGCGACTGGTGCGCGTCGCGGAAGGTCGTGTCGGTCACCCCCACGGCCGTCTGCTCACGCAGCGCCCTGGCGAACCCGTCCGGGCCCAGCTCGAGCAGTCGCTGGCGGCTGCCTGGCGCGGGCTCGGCGGAGAGGTCCACCGCGGGGAGCTTGGCCTGCGGCAGGAGGATGCCCTGAGGGGCCCCGTGCGGACGGTTGACGGTCACGTCGCCCAGGTAGGCAAGGAGCTTGGTGCCACGGTCCGCGCTCATCTTGGCGGCGAGCAGCTCGGGGCGTTCGTCGATGAACGAGGTCGACAGCTCCCCCGCGACGAAGGCCGGGTCGTCGAGCACAGCCTGGAGGAACGGGATGTTGGTCCTGATACCGCGGATGCGGAACTCGGCGAGGGCCCGGCGTGCGCGCCGGGCGGCCGTCGGGAAGTCACGTCCACGGCAGGTGAGCTTGACCAGCATCGAGTCGAAGTGGCCGCTGATCTCCGCACCGGCACTCGCGGTCGCACCGTCCAGCCGCACCCCTGCACCGCCCGGTGATCGGTAGGCGACGATGCGGCCGGTGTCCGGCCGGAACCCGTTGCCCGGGTCCTCGGTGGTGATGCGGGTCTGCATGGCCGCGCCGTTGACCCGCACGGCGTCCTGCGTGATCCCGAGGTCCGCGAGGGACTCCCCCGCGGCGATCCGCAGCTGGGAGGAGACCAGGTCGATGTCGGTCACCTCCTCGGTGACCGTGTGCTCGACCTGGATGCGCGGGTTCATCTCGATGAAGACGTGCTGGCCGGCCCGCTCGCCCACGGTGTCGACCAGGAACTCGACGGTGCCGGCGTTGACGTAGCCGATGCTGCGCGCGAAGGCCACCGCGTCGCGGCACAGCGCGTCCCGGATCGCCGGGTCGAGGTTGGGCGCCGGGGCGATCTCGATGACCTTCTGGTGGCGCCGCTGCACCGAGCAGTCGCGCTCGAAGAGGTGCACGACCTCCCCCGTGCTGTCCGCGAGGATCTGGACCTCGATGTGCCGCGGACGCAGCACGGCCTGCTCGAGGAAGACGGTCGGGTCGCCGAAGGCGCTGTCCGCCTCGCGCATCGCCGCCGCGAGGGCGTCGGGGAGCTCCTCGCGGGTGTCGACCCGACGCATCCCCCGGCCGCCACCACCGGCGACGGCCTTGACGAAGATCGGGAACCCGACCTCCTCGGCGGATGCGACAAGGGTGTCGACGTCGGAGGAGGGCTCGGTCGAGGCGAGCACCGGGATGCCGGCCTCACGTGCGGCCTTGAGGGCCCGGACCTTGTTCCCGGCGAGCTCGAGCACGTCGGCGGGGGGCCCCACGAAGGTGAGGCCTGCCTCGTCGCACGCGCGGGCGAGCGCCGGGTTCTCCGAGAGGAACCCGTAGCCGGGGTAGATCGCGTCGGCCTCGGCCTCGCGGGCGACGCGCAGGATCTCCTCGATGTCGAGGTAGGCGCGCACCGGGTGCCCGGGCTCCCCGATCGGGTAGGCCTCGTCGGCCTTGAGGCGATGCTCCGAGTTCCGGTCCTCGTGGGGGAACACCGCGACGGTGCGTGCTCCCAGCTCGTACGCAGCGCGGAAACCTCGCACGGCGATCTCAGCGCGGTTGGCGACCAGGACCTTCGAGAACACGTCTCACCTCATCGGGTAGGGGGCACCAGCACCGTAGCGGCAACGGTGTCGTGCGGCCTGCCCGTTCCGCGCTCCGGACCAGCGGGACACGGCCGGGTGGGTCAGCCTGCGGTGCGTGACCGCCGGCGCTGGGCGAGCTCGTCGGATACGGACGTCGGGCTGTCCGGGTCCTCCTCGGCCCGCTCGGTCGGCAGGGCGGCGAGGGTGCCCTCGACCTCTCGCCACACGCGACCGACCGCGATGCCGAAGACACCCTGCCCGCCCTGGACCAGGTCGATCACCTCGTCGGCGGAGGTGCACTCGTAGACGCTCGCGCCGTCGCTCATGAGGGTGATCTGCGCCAGGTCGTCGACGCCCCTCTCGCGCAGGTGCCCGACCGCGGTGCGGATCTGCTGCAGGGAGACTCCGGTGTCGAGCAGGCGCTTGACCACCTTGAGCACGAGGATGTCCCGGAAGCTGTACAGCCGGTGGGTACCCGAGCCCGAGGCCGGTCGGACGGTCGGCTCGACGAGCCCCGTCCGCGCCCAGTAGTCGAGCTGACGGTAGGTGATGCCCGCCGCGCCGCACGCCGTCGGGCCGCGGTAGCCCGTCGTCGTGTCCAGGTCAGGCAGCTCGTCGCCGAACAGGAGGCCCTGCGCGCGCTGCGGGACGCCGACCGACTCCTCGATCGTCTCTCCGGTGCCGCTCACGGCCACTCCCCTCGGTCCATCCTCGATGGGATCCACACCGACGTTCCGGGGGCCTCTGGATGCTCATCAGTCACGCTAGGCCCGCCGGTGGGGGCCGTCAACGACGCCACGCTGACGAACCACCGGCGTGTCGTTCTGGCGTGTCTCAATCTCGACCTCAACCTCAGGTTTGACGTCTCCGCCCCGTGCCTCACGACGGCGGACGGCTCTGCGGATCGTCCCCCTCCGAGCCGAAGTCGTCGGCGCTGACCGTGTCGAGGAAGGCCCGGAACTCCTGCACCTCGGTCTCGGGCTCGCGCTGCTCCACCTCGAGGCCCGCCTCCTCGAGCACCGCAGGAACGCACAGCACCGGGCTCCCGGTGCGTACCGCGACCGCGATCGCGTCCGAGGCGCGGGAGTCGACCCGGACGCCGTTGTCGAGGACCAGCACGGCGTGGAAGACGCCGTCGACCAAGGACACGACCTCGGCCTGGACCACGGACCGCCCGGAGGCCTTGACGACGGACACCAGGAGGTCATGGGTCATCGGACGTGGCGCCGAGATCCCGGACTGGGCCGCAGCGATGGACGAGCCCTCGGCGACGCCGACGACGATCGGCAGCAGCCGGTGCCCGTCCAGATCGAGCAGCAGCACCACGACCTGGTCGCTCGGCGCCTGCCGCCGGACTCCCAGGACGTCGAGCTGCACGAGCTTCTCGTCACCCATGGGCCCACGCTACGACGGGCGCGCGGCGCCGGCAGGCCGGGGCCGGACGACCCGGCGCGTCGCGTGTCGATGCCGAAGTCGGAGGCC
>NZ_JALPKN010000136.1 GCF_023630195.1 Actinotalea sp. C106
TGCACCACCAGCCAGGCCGCGAGGCCGAGGCCGAGGTTGACCGCGGGCCCGGCCACCGCGACCAGGGCGCTCGAGGCCGGCGAGGGGGCCGCGGCGCCGAACTGGGTGTGCCCGCCCAGCAGGGTGATCGCCAGCTCACGGACCTCGATCCCCCGCCGTCGGGCGACCAGGGCGTGGGCCAGCTCGTGCAGGAAGACCGAGACGAGCAGGAGCACGACGAAGCTCAGGGCCACCACGTAGGCCCCCGCCCCGATCCCGGGGGCGATCCGACCGACCGTCGGCCCGAAGAGCGCGACGAGGAGCACGGCGGCGACGGCCCAGCCCGGGGAGATGATCACCGGGGCGCCGGCGGCCGTGCCGACCACCCAGCCGCGCGTCCTGCCCGGTACCTGTGCTCTTGCCACGAGCGTCACCCTACGGTCCACAGGCTCGTGGCCCTCGCGTGGAGGTGTCAGCGGGGCGTCGTAGCCTGTGGGCGTGCTGCCGTCCTCCGAACCCGTGCCCATCCCTGGCGACGGTGCTGGCCCCGTCGCAGGCACCGCGACGGTGCGTCCGCGCTCCGCCCCCGGCCTGTCCCCCTCGCGGGCCAACGACTACCTGCAGTGCCCGCTGCTGTTCCGCTTCCGCGTGGTGGACCGGCTGCCCGAGCCTCCCAGCGCCGCCGCGGTGCGGGGCACCCTCGTGCACTCGGTCCTCGAGCGCCTCTTCGACGCCCCCGCGGGTCAGCGCACGGTCGAGGCCGCCCGCGCCCTGCTCGCCCCGTCGTGGGCCGAGATGCTCGTCGAGCGCCCCGAGTGCGCCGAGGTGGTCGGGCAGGACGAGGGCCTGAGCGGCTGGTTCGGCGGGGCCGGTCAGCTCCTCGAGACGTACTTCACCCTCGAGGACCCGAACCGGCTCGAGCCCGCCGAACGTGAGCTGAAGGTCTCGACCGAGCTCGAGGACGGGCTGCTGCTGCGCGGGGTGGTGGACCGGCTCGACGTCGCGCCCGACGGTGCCCTCCGGGTCGTCGACTACAAGACCGGGCGCTCCCCGCGCGCGGGCTACGAGGGCTCGGCCCTGTTCCAGATGCGCTTCTACGCCCTGGTCCTGGCTCGGCTGCGGGACCGCGTCCCGGCCATGCTCCAGCTCGTCTACCTCAAGGACGGGACGCTGCTGCGGCACGTGCCCACCCCGGCTGAGCTCGCCACGACCGAGAAGCGGGTGCAGGCCATCTGGGCGGGCATCCGGCGCACGGCCGAGGCCGGTACCTGGGAGCCGCGCACGAGCCCGTTGTGCGGCTGGTGCGCGCACCAGGCGATCTGCCCGGCCTTCGGGGGCACCCCGCCGCCGATCCCCGAAGGGGCCGTCGAGCTCAGTCTCGGCGTGCGCCCAGGTGGTCGATGACCTCACCGTCCAGCAGCCGCCCGAGGTCGGCCACGCTCACCTTGGCCAGGGAGTCGGTACGGCTCAGGCCGGGCTGCTCGAGCACCGGCACGATGTGCTCGACCCCGAGGGTGCGCGCCCCCGAGGCGAGGGCCGAGGCGATGCCCGGCCGGGAGTCCTCGACCGCCACGCACCGCGTGATGTCCACATCCAGGCGGGCGGCCGCGGTCAGGTAGGGCTCGGGGTGGGGCTTGCCGTGCTCGACCTCGTCCCCCGTGACCACCACCTGGAAGACGCCGGGCGGGGCCTGGGCGATGACCGCCTCGGCGAGCTCGCGGTAGGACATCGTCACGAGGGCGCACGGGACGCCCTCCGCCTGGAGCGCGAGCAGCAACTCGCGGGCCCCGGGCTGCCACACCAGCTCCCGGGCGATCGCCGCGGCGACGCCGGCCACGAGCCGCTCCCCGATCCGCTCGAGCGGCAGGGGCACCCCGTGGTCCTGGAGGATCTTCGCGGCGTCGGGGAGCGGTAGCCCGACCATCTGGAGCGCGTCCTGGGGGGTCCACACCCCGCCGAACTCGACGACGAGGGCCTCTTCGGACCCCATCCAGGCAGGCTCGGTGTCGACCAGGGTGCCGTCCATGTCCCACAGCACCGCGGCCGGGACCGGATCGGCCCCCTCGCGGGGTGCGGCAGCTGAGGGCGGCGCCTCGTGGCCGGGCCGGTCGGATCTCGAGGGTGTCGCGGGGTGGGGCACGGTCGCAGTCTAGATCGGCACGCGGGCCCCGCGGCGCTCGAGGGTCGCCAGCCCCCGAACGCCTAGGCTGGCGTCATGACCGATGCCCTGGCACGTGGCCCGCTGCGTGGACCGGTGATGCTCGCAGCCTTCGAGGGCTGGAACGACGCCGGCTCGGCCGCCACCCAAACGCTGATCCACCTGCACGAGGTCTGGGGTGCCGAGCAGGTCGACGAGCTCGACCCCGAGGAGTACCACGACTTCCAGGTGAACCGCCCCACGGTCGGCATCGCCGAGGACGGCACCAGGCGCATCACCTGGCCCACCACGTCGATCGCCGTCGCCCCGTCCCCGGCCGAGGGCACCGTCGTGCTCGTGCACGGCATCGAGCCCTCGATGCGCTGGCGGACGTACTGCGCCGAGATCCTCGACGCCGCCGAGCGTCTCGGGGTGCGCACCGTGGTCACGGTCGGCGCCCTGCTCGCCGACGTCCCGCACACCCGGCCCATCCCGGTCACCGCCACCTCCGAGGACGGCAGCGTGCAGGACGACCTGGGCCTCGACGCGACCACCTACGAGGGCCCGACAGGCATCGTCGGCGTGCTCCAGCACGAGGCGGCCCGCCGCGGCATGCACGCCCTGTCCGTGTGGAGCGCCGTCCCCCACTACGTGGCGCACCCGCCCTCCCCCAAGGCGACCCTCGCCCTGCTGGCGCGGATCGAGGAGCTCCTGGGCCGACCGGTCCCCCTGGGCGACCTGCCTGAGGACGCCGAGGCGTGGCAGCACGGCGTCGACGAGCTCGCTGCTGAGGACGCCGAGATCGCCGAGTACGTCGCCCAGCTCGAAGAGGCCAAAGACACGGCTGACCTCCCCGAGGCCTCGGGCGAGGCGATCGCGCGGGAGTTCGAGCGCTACCTGCGTCGCCGCGACGGGGGACCCACCACCGGCTGAGGGCGGACCCGCGAGGCCCTCTGCCGTGCCGGACCGGGACCTGGAGGCCTCAGAGGCGGACGCCGAGGAGGGCGTCGACCATGCGCGCGATGACCCCGGGGGCTCCCTCGACGTCACCGCCGACGCTCAACGAGGCGTCAGCCCAGGTGTCGACGGCCTGCAGGGCCGACGGTGCGTCGAGGTCAGCCGCCAGGGCCGCCCGCACGGCCGCGACCGTGCTCTCCGGGTCCGGCCCGCCGTTGCCGGAGACCGCCGAGCGCCAGCGCTCGAGGCGCTTCGTGGCCGTGGCGAGCACCTCGTCGTCCCAGTCCCAGTCGGTGCGGTAGTGGTGCGCGAGGACCCCGAGGCGCACGGCCATGGGGTCCACGCCGTCGTCCCGGAGCCGTGAGACCAGGACGAGGTTGCCGAGAGACTTGCTCATCTTCTCGCCGTCGAGAGCCACCATGCCCGCGTGCACGTGGTTGCGCGCCCCGAGGCCCCCGAGGGACCGAGCGTGAGCCGTGGACATCTCGTGGTGAGGGAAGCAGAGGTCCCTGCCTCCACCCTGCACGTCGAACTCGCTGCCCAGGGCGTCCTCGGCGATGACTGTGCACTCGATGTGCCACCCGGGACGGCCGGTCCCGAGCACGCCACCGTCCCAGGCAGGCTCGCCGGGACGCTCGCGACGCCACAGAGCCGGGTCCAGGGGGTCGCGCTTGCCGGACCGCTGCGGGTCTCCGCCACGCTCGGCGAAGAGCCTGACGGTCTCGTCGTGGTCCAGGCCGGCGACCGAGCCGAAGTGCGGGTCCACCGAGATGTCCGCGTAGACGTCGCCCAGGTCGGGGTGCTGGCCACCGGCCCCCTCCTCGACAGGGACGCGGTACGCGAGCCCCTGGTCGAGGAGCTGGGCCACCGAACGTGCCACGAGCGGGATGGTCTCGACCGCACCGAGGTAGGTGTGCGGGGGCAGGACAGCCAGGGCGGTCATGTCCTCGGCGAAGAGGGCCGTCTGCTCGGCCGCGAGCTCGTCCCAGGCCTGGCCGGTCTGCTTGGCTCGTTCGAGCAGGGGGTCGTCCACGTCGGTCACGTTCGAGGCGTAGCGGACCTCGAGGCCTGCGTCGAGCCAGGCCCGGTGCAGCAGGTCGAAGGCGATGTAGGTGGCCGCGTGGCCCAGGTGCGTCGCGTCGTAGGGAGTGATCCCGCACACGTAGAGCCGGGCGACGGGCCCCGGGGCGGCGACGACGAGGGCCTCGGTCGTGCTGTCGACGATGCGCACCTCCCCACCCTGACCGGGGATCTGCGGGACGTGGGGGGAAGGCCAGGTGAGCACCAGCGCAGCCTAGCCGCGCCCGGCCGGGATCACGTCCCGGCGCCACCCAGCGGCGTCAGGACCCCCGCGAGCAGCAGGACGACCACGACGACGGACAGCCCGATCCGGTAGACCACGAACGGCTGGTAGCTGTAGGTCGAGACGACGTGGAGGAAGCCGATGATCACGGCGTACCCGCCGGCGAAGGCGACCACGGTCGCGAGGGCGATCGCCCCCAGGCCCGGGGTGCCGGGGCTGCCGAACTGGTCGAGGTTGGAGAAGAGCTGCTGGAACCCCGATCCGAGCACCGCCGGGATGGCCAGCAGGAACGAGTACCGCGCCGCCGCCTCCCGGGTGTAGCCCATGAGCAGCCCCGCCGTGATGGTGCCCCCCGAGCGCGAGACGCCCGGGACCAGTGCCATGGCCTGCGCGAAGCCGAAGAAGACCGCGTGCTTGCCCGTCAGGCTCGTGAGCTGGCGGTCCTTGGCGCCGAAGCGGTCCGCGAGACCGAGGAAGATCGCGAAGACGGTCAGGGTGAGGGCGACCAGGTACAGGTTCCGGAAGGAGCCCGTGATCACGTCCTGGAAGGCGAGGCCCAGCACGACGATCGGCACCGACCCCAGGGCGATCCACCAGCCCATCCGGGCGTCGGGGTCCCCCGCACCCAGGCGCGACCTGCGGTCGGTGCCGTGGACCCCGCTCACCGCGCGCCACCACGCGACGCAGATGCGTGCGATGTCCTTGCGGAAGTAGAGGATCACGGCGGCCTCGGTGCCGATCTGCGTGACAGCCGTGAAGGCCGCCCCCGGGTCCCCGCCGCCCGGCAGCAGCTCACCGACGATCCGCAGGTGGGCGCTCGAGGAGATCGGGAGGAACTCCGTGAGCGCTTGCACCAGTCCGAGCACGAGGGCTTCCCACCAGGTCATGGCGCGCAAGGCTACCGGCGTCAGATGACGGGCGCGGACGGGTAGCCTGCACAGCCATGGAGGAGCGACTGCTCGGCGGCACGGGACTACGGGTCTCGTCCCTCGGCCTGGGCACCCTGACCTGGAGCCGGGACACCGACGAGCACGAGGCGGCCGAGCTGCTGCGCGACTTCGTCGACGCGGGGGGAACCCTGGTCGACACCGCGGCGCACTACGCCGACGGCGATGCCGAGCAGCTGGTGGGCAGCCTCCTCGGTACCGTCGTGGCCCGCGAGGACGTCGTGCTCTGCACCAAGGCCGGGGTCCGGCGCACCGAGCGCGGCGGTGTCGTGGACGCCTCGCGAGGAGCGCTCCTGGACGGGCTCGACGCCTCCCTGGCACGCCTGGGCACCGACCACGTCGACCTGTGGCTCGTGCAGGCCCCGGACCCCCGGACACCCATGGTCGAGACCGTCGGTGCCCTCGAGCAGGCCCTCGCCTCAGGCCGGGCCAGGTACGTCGGGCTGTCGAACCACCCGGGCTGGCAGACGGCGCGCGCCGCGACGCTGCTGGGCCCCGGTCGGCTGGCCGCGGTCGAGGTGGAGTACTCGCTGCTCGAGCGCGGGATCGAGCGCGAGGTCGTCCCGGCCGCGATCGACCTGGGCCTCGGCGTCCTGGCCTGGTCCCCGCTCGGCCGCGGGGTCCTGACCGGCAAGTACCGGCACGCGCTGCCGGCAGACTCGCGTGCGGCCTCCTCGCACCTCGCGGGGTTCGTCGAGCCCTACCTGGGCCGCACCGCCCTGCCGGTGGTCGAGGCCCTCGTGACGGCTGCCGAAGGGCTGGGCTGCAGCGCTCTCGAGGTCGCGCTGGCCTGGGTGCTCGGACGGCCTCAGGTGGCCTCGGCGGTGGTCGGGGCTCGCACCGCCCTGCAGCTCAGGGCCGCCCTCGGCACCGCTGTCGAGCTGCCCGCGGAGATCGTGCGGGCCCTGGACGAGGTCAGCAGCCCAGCCGCGGGCTACCCCGAGCGTCGCTGAGGCTGGGGACGGCCTCGACCCCTCCGCCGGACCGGCTGGCTCAGCGCTCCTCGTCCCCGATCTCGGTGCCGTCCATCTCGTCGTCGTCGAGGTCGTCCTCGTCGATGTCGTCGTCCTCGTCGGCGTCGTCGTCGGCCAGGTAGAAGGGCAGTGTCTCGCTGAACCCACGCACGAGCGCGTCGTCGTAGGCCTCGAAGGCGTCGGCCAGCACGTCGTAGGCGTCGTCGACAGCGGGGTCGTCGTCGGTGCGTCGCGTGCTGACTGCGTGGTAGTGGGCCTCGAGCGAGGCGAGGAGGCGGTCGAGCGCGGCACGCGCATCTACGGTCATGTGCCGACCGTATCGCCGGGACGTGCACAATGGCACTCGAATCCGAACGATCGGCTCGTGGGAGGCAACGCTTGGGCACCAGGACAGCACGCACACCTCGCGGGGGCTGGCGCACGCAGGGCTCCTACGAGTACCGGGTCGTGACGATCGGCCAGGAGATCAGCCGCAGCGACGCCCGGCGTCTGCTCACCGAGGAGGCCGAGTACGGCCGCTGGGAGCTCGCCCGCACGCGGCTCTACGCCGGTGGCGGCCGCAAGGTGTGGCTCCGCCGCAAGATCATCCGGGTCCAGAGCACACTCTGACGCGGGGGCCTGGCCAGGACCCGGTCAGCCGGTCGAACCGCCGGCGCCCGACACGAGACGAGCGCCTCAGCAGGTGGCGAGGAGCCGGTCCAAGACGCGCACGCCGAACCGCAGGGACTCGACGGGCACCCGCTCGTCGACCCCGTGGAACATGGCCGAGAAGTCGAGCGAGGTGGGCAGCTGGAGCGGGGCGAACCCGTAGCCCCGGATCCCGAGGCGGGCGAGGGACTTGTTGTCCGTGCCTCCCGAGAGCGTGTATGGCAGCACGCTGGCCGCAGGGTCCTCGACCCGCAGAGCCGCGACCATGGCGTCGACCAGCCCGCCCGAGAACGGCGCTTCGAGGGCCTGGTCCCGATGCACGTCCTCGATCCGCACGTGGTCGCCGGCCAGGCGCTCGAGCACCGCGCGGGCCTCGTCCTCGAAACCAGGCAGGAACCGGGTGTCGATCACGGCCTCGGCGCTGCCCGGGATGACGTTGGCCTTGTACCCGGCACTCAGCTGCGTGGGGTTGGCCGTGTTCCGCGTGGTCGCCCCGACGAACCGCGCCGCCGGGCCCAGGGCGTGCACCAGCCGGTCCACGGACTCCTCGTCCTCGGGGTCGAAGGTCAGACCGGTGAGGTCCGCCACCCCGCTCAGCAGAGCATGCACGGTGGGGGTGAGCTGCAGCGGCCACGGGTGGGCGCCGATCCGTGCGACGGCCGCAGCGAGGTGGGTCACGGCGTTCTCGTGGTTGACCTGCGAGCCGTGCCCGGCGCGGCCGTCAGCGACCAGGCGGAGCCATCCGATGCCCTTCTCGGCGGTCTGCAGCAGGTAGGCGCGGTGCCCGCCGACCTCGACGGAGAACCCGCCGACCTCGCTGATCGCCTCGGTGGCCCCCTCGAAGAGGTCGGGGCGGTGGTCGACCGCGTACCGCGCGCCGTAGCGACCGCCGGCCTCCTCGTCCGCGAAGAACGCCACGACGACGTCGCGCGCCGGGCGGCGGCCCTCGCGGGTCATCTGCCGCACGACCGCGAGGATCATCGCGTCCATGTCCTTCATGTCGACCGCCCCACGGCCCCAGAGCAGACCGTCGATCTCCTCACCGCCGAAGGGGTCCACGCTCCAGTCGTCAGCCGCAGCGGGCACGACGTCGGTGTGGCCGTGCAGCACCAGGGCCTCGCGGCTCGGATCCACGCCGGGCAGCCGGACCACCACGCTGGCGCGGCCCGGGGCCGACTCGAAGATCTCGGGGTCCAGACCCACCTCGGTCAGGGAGGCCATCACGTACTCGGCCGCGGCGCGCTCCCCCGGCCCTGATCCGTCCCCGTAGTTGGAGGTGTCGATCCGCAGCAGGTCCTGGCAGATCCGGGCGACCTCGTCCTGCGCCGTGGGGTGGTCAGCGCCCGCAGGGGCGAGACTGGTCGGGGTGCGGGGGTCTCCGGTGGTCGTGGCCATGGGCGCCACGCTACCGGGCCTCACGCCCCTCCCCGGACCGGGTAGGGCGGGCCGGCCGCAGCGGCGGCGGCCCTCAGCCCAGGCCGCGCC
>NZ_JALPKN010000137.1 GCF_023630195.1 Actinotalea sp. C106
GCTCCTCACGCAGGGCAACCACCCCGGGGGCCTGCGAGGGGGGCAGGACGGGCCCCGCGTAGGCGGCGACGGCCCCGGCGACGGCCCCCCGGTCCAGACGGGCGCGGACCATGTCGACGTCGGTGGTCAGCTCGCCGGCCACCCGGTAGGGCCGGGACCCGCCGAGCACCGGCCCGACGGCGCGCCGCAGCCGGGAGATCTCCGCGCGCACCGTCACCTCGGAGACCTCCCCGGCGTGCAGCAGCACCGCGAGCTCGTCGGCCCCGAGGCCCTCAGGGTGACTGCTGAGCAGCAGCAGGATCTCGGCGTGGCGCAGGGTCAGGTCGGTACGACCGAGCATCCCGGTCGGGCGGCCGAGCACGGTCAGACCTGGCACGGTCGGCGAGGCCGGTGCACGCAGGGCGGCGAGGGCGAGCTGCGCCTCGACGGCCAGCACCGTGGCCCGGACCAGGGCCAGCATGTGCGGGGCCGCGGCCTGGTCCCCGCCCGTGAGGTCGAGCACCCCCAGCACCGCCCCGGTCACGGGGTCGTGGACGGGGGCCGCCGAGCAGCTCCACGGCTGGACGGCGAGGCTGAAGTGCTCGGCCGCGAAGACCTGCACCTCGTGGTCGGTCGCGAGCGCGATGCCGGGGGCACTCGTCCCGACCGCCCCCTCGAGCCAGCACGAGCCCTCGACGAACCCCGCGCCGTCGAGCCGCCGTCGGACCTCCCGGTCGCCCTCGACCCAGAGCAGGCGTCCGGCGGCGTCGCCGAGGGCCACCACCACGCCGTCGGCCCCCGAGCCCTCGAGCAGGGCGCGCCGCACCACCGGGAGGGCGGTGGCGAGCGGGTGCTGGTCGCGGTGGTCGACCAGCCCGCGACCCGTCAGGTCGACCTCGACGCGGGGGTGCTCGGGGTCGACCCCGCTGCGTCGGCTGCGCCGCCACGAGTCCAGGACCACCTGGCGCACCGGCGTCCCCGACCTGCCGCCGAGGAAGGCCTCGTGGGCGCGGCGGGTGCGCGCGGCGAGCTCGTGCGGGTCGGATCCGGTGGGCCAGGCCAGCCACGGGTCGACGGTCATGCTCCCCCTTCGACGACGTTGTCGGTGGGAGCGCCCGATCAGGCGCTGGGCGCAGCGTACGTCGCCGTGGCGGTGCGGGGAACAGGAGGGGCACGATGGTCGGGAGGAGCGCCCACCCCGACCGACGGAGCACCATGACCGACCTGCACCCCGCCCTGGCCACCATGACCCTCGAGGAGAGGGCCTCGTTGCTCGACGGCGCTGACTTCTGGCACACCCAGGGGCTCGAGCACCACGACGTGCCGTCGATCATGGTGACCGACGGCCCGCACGGCCTGCGCAAGCAGCCCCAGGAGGGTGACCACCTCGGTGTGGGCGGCAGCATCCCCGCGACCTGCTTCCCACCCGCGGCAGGGCTGGCCTCGAGCTGGGACGTGGACCTGCTGCGCAGGGTCGGGGAGGCGCTCGGGGACGAGTGCCGCGTGGAGAACGTCTCGGTGCTCCTGGGCCCCGGGGTGAACATGAAGCGTACCCCGCTGTGCGGGCGGAACTTCGAGTACTTCTCCGAGGACCCGTTCCTGGCCGGTCGGCTGGCCGCGGCGATGGTCGCGGGGGTGCAGTCCCGGGGCGTGGGCACCTCCCTCAAGCACTTCGCGGCCAACAACCAGGAGACCGAGCGGATGACGATCTCGGCCGAGGTCGACGAGCGCACCCTGCGGGAGATCTACCTGCCGGCCTTCGAGCACGTGGTCCGCACCGCCCAGCCCTGGACCGTCATGTGCTCCTACAACCGGATCAACGGGGTCTACGCCTCGCAGGACCCGTGGCTGCTCACCGAGGTGCTGCGCGACCAGTGGGGCTTCGAGGGGCTCGTGGTCTCCGACTGGGGCGCGGTCGACGAGCGCCCTGCGGGGGTCGCCGCCGGCCTCGACCTGGAGATGCCGTCCTCGAGCGGGGCCGGGACCCGCGCGGTGCTCGACGCCGTGACCGCGGGAACCCTGACCGAGGGCGAGGTCGATCTTGCGGCGAGCCGGGTGCTCACCCTGGTCGACAAGGCCCGTCCGGTCCTCGGGGTCACCGAGTCCCTCGACGTCGAGGCCCACCACGCCCTGGCCAGGGAGGCCGCCGCCGCGAGCGCGGTGCTGCTCGAGAACGAGGGCGACCTGCTGCCCCTCGACCCGACCTCGGGCGGGCGGGTCGCCGTCATCGGCGAGATGGCCCGCACCCCGCGCTACCAGGGGGCCGGCAGCTCGCAGGTGGTTCCCACCCGGCTCGACGACGCGCTCACCGCCCTGCAGGAGGAGCTCGCCGGCCGGCGTGAGGTCAGCTTCGCGGCGGGGTACGTCACGGAGGCCGAGGAGGCCGACCCGCGCCTGGTCGACGAGGCCGTCGAGTCCGCCCGCGGGGCCGAGGTCGTCCTGCTCTTCCTCGGGCTGCCGGCGGCCGCCGAGTCCGAGGGGTACGACCGCACGCACCTCGAGCTCCCGGCCCAGCAGGTGGCCCTGCTCGAGGCCGTGGCCGAGGTGAGCCGGGACGTCGTCGTCGTCCTCGCGAACGGGTCTGCGGTGTCGATGCCGTGGCGCGGGCGGGTGCGCGCCGTGCTCGAAGGGTGGCTGCTCGGGCAGGCCGGGGGGTCGGCCCTCGCGGACCTGCTGCTGGGGCGGGTCTCGCCGTCGGGCCGCCTGGCCGAGACCGTCCCGCTGCGCCTCGCGGACACCCCCGCGGTGGGTGCCTTCCCCGGTGAGGAGGGGGTGGTGCGCTACGGCGAGGGGCTGCTCATCGGCTACCGCTGGTACGACGCCCGGCAGATGGAGGTCGCGTACCCCTTCGGCCACGGCCTGACGTACACGCGCTTCGAGCACAGCGACCTCGAGGTCACCGTGGTGGACGCCGGCGCCGCCGAGGTGGAGGTGAGCCTGACGGTCACGAACACCGGGCCGCGCGCGGGGGTCGAGACGGTGCAGGTCTACGTCGCCGACCCGGCCAGCAGCGTCTTCCGGCCCGAGCAGGAGCTCAAGGGCTTCACCCGGGTGGCCCTCGGGCCCGGGGAGAGCCGCCAGGTCACGGTGCCCCTCGACGCACGGGCCTTCGCCTGGTGGAGCACGCGCGAGCAGCGCTGGGTGGTCGAGGGGGGCACCTTCGAGGTGCGGGTCGGGGCCTCGTCGCGGGACGTGCGGGCGACGGCGAGCATCGAGCTGCCGGGGGATCGGACGGCCCCGCCCCTGGACCTGCTCAGCCCGATCGGCACCTGGCTCGACCACCCCGAGGTCGGCCCGCGGCTGCGTGAGCACCTGGGTGGGCCTTTCGAGGCGATGCTCGACGACCCGGCCCACGGCGAGATGATGCGGGCGATCCCGGCGGTCAGGATGAGCCGCTTCCCGGGCTTCCCGCTCGACGAGGCCGAGCTCGAGGGCTGGGCCGCCCAGACCCGGGGCTGAGGGTCAGAGGCTGCGGCAGGTCAGAGCCTGCCGCGGGTCAGAGCCTGAGGCGGACCATCCGCCGAGGCGGGTGGGAGGTGGGAGCGGGCCTGCGCGCCGACGTCTACGCGGCCGCGCAGCGCTCGGTCGCCTCGCCGTACACCGCCCAGGCGGGCAGCTCAGCCGTGAAGGCCTCGGCGATCGCGGGGTCGGTGGTGACGCCCCAGTCCACCGTGGTGCCGACCTCGGCCTCCTCCTTGACCCACTCGAACCAGTTGATCATGCGCACCTGGGGCAGCTGCTCGACGAGCTCGGGGTCGAGCACCTGGCGCCACCAGGCCTGCTTGATCTCGAGCTCGAGCTCGGGCGTGAGGTCAGCCCCCGGCACCACGAGGGCCGCGGTCTCGGGGACCGCGACGGGCTTCCCCCGCTCGACCCCGTACTCCTGGTGGAAGTCCGGCACCCCCGTGTGGTCACCACCCCGGCCGTCGTAGGTGCCGGTCAGCTCGGCGACCAGCTTGCCGTCCTCGGGCACCTCGTTCTCGCCCCACGGGTGGGCGTCACCCCAGTGGTACATGGACATGCCCACCCAGTCGACGACGTCGTCCCCCGGGTAGTACGGGGCGTACGGGTCGTCCGCGGCGGTGAGCTCGCCGTCGCCGTCGGTGTCGAGGGCCGCGTGGTCCTCGGTGCCGGGCTGGGCGGTCGAGACGCCCTCGGGGAAGGGGTAGCCGTTGCCGCTGTTGGGGGCCCACATCATGGCCGACCCGGGCGCACCCTGGTGCACTGCGGACGCGACCTCGCGGAAGGCCGTGACGTAGGCGATGGGCTGGTGCCCCCAGGCGTACCAGCTGCCGTTCATCTCGTGGGCGAAGCGCACGACGACGGGGACCCCGGTCGCGTTGATCTGCGAGAGCACGCCGACGAGGTCGTCGATCACCGGCTCCGTGACGGTCGCGAGACCGCCGACGGGCTCGAGGGTCAGCAGCAGCACCCCACCGCCGTCCCGGACCTGCTCCCCCGCCGCCGTGACGTTCTCGACGTCGGTCGCGTCGAGCGGGATGTCGGTGAAGGAGACGGCGACGGCGGGGCGCTCACCCCAGGCCGCGGCGACGTCCTCGAGGGTCTGGGAGCCCCACTCGACGTTGACGCCGAGCAGGGCGCCGTCCTCGGGGGCGAGGTCCCGCCCGTCGGGCACCACGCAGGCGGGCAGTGTGGGGTCGGCCGGGGGCGCTGAGGCCTCGCGCCACTCCTCGGGCACCCACGCGGTGCAGCCGGAGAGCAGGGCGAGGGCCGCGAGAGAGGCGACGGCGGCGGCCCGGGCGGGTCGTCGGTTCAGCACGGTGATCCCCTCGTGGTCGGCGCGCACCTGCGCACCCTGAGGATCGGCCGCGCCCCGGCCGTCGTGAGGGCCGCGGCGCGAGCACTCAGGTCACGTCGGTCACACCCGGGCAGCGTGCAGCAGCACCATCTGCTCGGGGTTGAGGGCAGGCATCTGCAGCCCGACCTCGGCCAGCACCCGTCCCGGGAGGGTCACGCCGTCGGCCCACCAGGCCACGGCCCCCTGGGAGGTGCGTCCCCCGGTGACGTCCCCGGGGGGCAGGGGCCGCAGGTGGTAGCGCGCCTCGGGGTCCAGCCCCGGCAGGCGGAGGCGCCCGGGGGGTGCGGCCACGGGGGTCGCGAGGGTCGTGAAGGTGAAGATCGCGGCCGACCCGTCCTGGGCGACCACGCCGTGCAGCCACAGGGCCGGGTCGGGCTGGTCGGAGTGCACCACGACCCCCGAGTGCAGCAGGGCCCGGTGCTCCTGGTGGGCGGCGACCCAGGTGGCCAGGCGGGCGAGGTCCTGCTCCTCGGCGCGGGTGATGTCCCACTCGATGCCCAGGTGGGAGAAGAAGGCCGTGCCGGCCCGGTAGTCGAGGGCGTGGGCTCGACCCGTGGTGTGGCTGATCGGCGAGGCGATGTGCGAGCCGAGGAGCTCGGGGGGCAGCAGCAGGTGGGCGCCGGCCTCGATGAGCTGCCGCTCGAGGGGGTCGATGCAGTCCGAGGTCCACACCCGGTCGGTGCGGGCCACGACGCCCAGATCCACCCGGCCCCCTCCCCCGGCGCAGGACTCGATCTCCAGGGCGGGGTGGGCGGCGCGGATCTCGTCCATCAGCCGGTACGCGGCGAGGGTCTGCTCGTGCACCCGGGCCTGGCCGGTGGGCTGGTGCGCGGCTTCGACGAGGTCCCGGTTGTGGTCCCACTTGATGTAGTCGATGCGGTGCGCGGCGAGCACCGCGAGCATCTGGTCCCGGACGTGGGCGTAGGCGCCGGGGTGCGTGAGGTCGAGCACCTGCTGGTCCCGCGCGGGGACGGGCAGGCGGCTCGGCGGCGCGAGGATCCAGTCCGGGTGGGCGCGGGCGAGGTCGGAGTCCGGGTTGATCATCTCGGGCTCGAACCACAGGCCGAACTGCATGCCCAGGCCGTGCACGTGGTCCACGATCGGGCCGAGCCCCTCGGGCCACACCTCGGCCGAGACCTCCCAGTCCCCCAGCCCCGAGGTGGCGTCGCGGCGCGAGCCGAACCAGCCGTCGTCGAGCACGTACCGCTCGACGCCGAGGGCCGCGGCGCGGTCGGCCAGCTCGATGAGGCGGCCCAGGTCGTGGTCGAAGTACACGGCCTCCCACACGTTGATGAGCACCGGCCGGGCCGAGCGCGGGTGCTCGGGGCGGGCACGCAGGTAGGTGTGGAAGCGAGCCGCCATCGCGTCGAGGCCGTCGCCGACCGAGCCGTAGACCCAGGGGCCCTCGTACGTCTCGCCCTGCGCGAGGCGCACCTCCCCCGCGAGCAGCAGCTCCCCGGCCGCGAGCATCGAGGCACCGTGGTTGGTGCGCTCGGCGTAGGTGCGGGTGTTGCCCGACCACGCCAGGTGCACCGCGCGCACCTCACCGCTGCGCCACCCGAAGCCCTGCGCCCCGGCCGCGACGACCAGGCTCGCGTCGTGACCACGCCCGCGGCGGCTCTCGCGCAGGTGCGTGCCCAGGGTGAAGGCGTGGCGCTGCTGGGCCCGCTCGCGCAGGTGCCGACCGGTCAGGTCGAGGACCTCGTCGGCCTCGGTCGGGACCGGCAGGGCGAGGTCGAGCCCCGCGAGGTCGAAGACTCCGGCCCCCGTGCTGGTGACCTCCCCACGCAGCCGCACCAGCCCCGAGACGAGCATCTCGACGTGCAGGACCAGGGCGAGCTCGGCGTCGTCGTCGGCGGCCTCGAGGCGCAGGCGGTGCACGACGACGGGGTCCCCGGCCGGCTGCTCGTGGTGGGCGCTGCGCACGGTGAAGGCCGTGGTGAAGTCCGCCCCCGCGCGGTGCCCCGTGAGGCCCGGGGTGCCCATCCACCCGGCGGACTGCTCGGGCACGAGGGACAGCGGCACGACGGCGTCGAGCTGGCCCGTGACGATGGGGAGCACGCTGGCCCGGGCGAGGTCGCGCAGCTCGTCCTCGCTGAGCTCGCCGAGGTCCGCGCCCCAGTGGTGGACCTGCGGCAGCCGACCGTCGGACCAGTCGAGCACGAGGCTCACGCCCCCGGCGCGCAGGTGGCACAGGCCAGCCGGAGCGGGCCCGGTCGAGGCGCCGTCGGCGGTCGGGACGATGGCGGTCGGGTCAGCGGGCACCCAGGGACTCCTCGGTCGTGCGGGCAGGTCGGTCGTACGGGCAGGTCGGTCATGCAGGCAGGCGGGTCGCGCAGGCAGGTCGCGCAGGGCTGTCCGAGCCTAGGGCGTGGCACCCACGCGCTGCGTCGCGTCCACCGGCCCCGACGGGCTCGCTCGGAGCTCGAGCCGACCGCTCACCAGCACGATGGCCAGGCCGACCACCGTGAGGGCGAGGCCGACCCATGCCGGGGCAAGGAACCCCAGCCCCGCCGCGATGACCGCCCCGCCGAGGAAGGCCCCGGCCGCGTTGCCCGCGTTGAGGGCCGAGTGGCACAGCGCCGCCCCGATCGAGGGAGCCGCGGGGGCGAGGTCCATCAGCCGGGCCTGGAGGGCGATCCCGAGCACCTGGGAGGACACCCCGAGCCCCACCAGGGACACCAGGGCCCCGGCGACCGTGGCGCTCGTGGTCGCGACCAGCAGCAGCGCGAGGATCGTCCCGACGAAGCCGAGCCGTACGGCCAGCACGACCGACCGGTCCACCACGCGCCCACCCACGAGCGTGCCCACGGTCATACCGAGGCCGAACAGGGCCAGCACCCACGGCACGCTGCGCTCGGCGAGCCCGGTGACCTCGGTGGTCAGCGGGGCGACGTAGGAGTAGACCGCGAACATCCCGCCGAAGCCGATGGACCCGGCGGCGAAGGCCGTCCACAGCCGCCTGTTCGCGAGGGCGCTGAACTCCCGCCGGATGCTCGCGTCGCTCGCCGACGGGACCTTCGGGATCCACCGCACCAGGGCCAGCAGCGTCGCCAGACCCAGCACCCCGACGACGACGAAGGCCGACTGCCAGCCCACCCGCTGCCCGAGGGCCGTCGACAGCGGCACACCCACCACGTTGGCCACGGTCAGGCCGACCATCATCGTCGCGACCGCCATGCCCCTGCGGGCCGGCCCGACGACGGCGGTCCCGGTGACGGCCCCGACGCCGAAGAAGGCCCCGTGCGGCAGCCCCGCGAAGAAGCGGCCGACCACGAGCCACTCGAGGGTGGGCGCCAGGGCCGAGAGCAGGTTGCCGATCGTGAAGGTGACCATCAGCGCCACGAGCAGGGTGCGTCGGTCCCAGCGGGCAGCGAGGGCGGTCAGGGCCGGGGCCCCGAGCACGACGCCGACCGCGTAGGCCGTGATCACGTGGCCGGCCGCAGGGATCGAGACGCCGAGGTCCGCGGCGATCCCGGGCAGCAGGCCCATGGCTGCGAACTCGGCGGTGCCGATGCCGAAGCCACCCAGGGCCAGGGCGCCGAGGGCGACGAGTTCCACCCGCAGGCCAACATCGACAAGATGTCCGCGGGCA
>NZ_JALPKN010000138.1 GCF_023630195.1 Actinotalea sp. C106
GCCCGCACAGCTCACCGACCTCGCCCGCGACGGCGCCGGCGTGCGCCTCGGCCGCCACCGCGCGCTGGCTGCGCAGCGGCGCCACGATCTGCTCGACCACCGAGACCTGCCGGTCGGCCGCCGCACGGAAGGACCGGAGGTGGCGCAGGTCGACGCCGTGCTCGGTCAGGGCCGCCGCCGCGATGATCACGTCACGGGCCCAGGCGTCGAGGTGGCCGGGCCGCGACTCACGCAGCAGGCCGGCGTCGAGGAGCTGGGCGATCACCTCGGGCTCGACCCCGGTCTCCGCCGTGAGGCTCGCCACCGAGTAGCCGGCCGGCAGCGCCGACCCCGTCCGTTCCCCGTCAGCTGCCGCGAGGCGGGGCAGCACCGGCTCCTCCTCGACCCCTGCGTCGAGGGCGGCGAGCTGCTCACCGATCACCCGGAGCGGCAGATACCGGTCACGCTGCTGGCGTAGCACGTACCGCAGCCGCTCGACGTCGGCGGGGCTGTACTGGCGGTAGCCCCCCGGGGTGCGCCGGGGTTCGACGAGCCCCTGCTCCTCGAGGAAGCGCAGCTTGGACGGCGTCACCGCGGGGAAGTCGTCGCACAGGGAGGACAGCACGTCCGAGATACGCATGGAGGGCTCGCGCGAGACCCCCTGGGGCCAGGTCTCCGAGGCCGCCTCTGTCCCTCGTGGTGCGTCGTGCCGGGGCTCGCCCCGGTCCTGAGCACCATCCCTCGGCTCGCTCTGGACCGGTCGTGCGGCCCGGGCGGGGCCGCCGACCGGGCTCACGACGGCAGGCCCGGAGCACCCTCAGCCGTGGCTTCACGGGCCGGGCTCGGGTGGAAGGTCATCCGGAACTTTCCCACCTGCACCTCGTCGCCGGTACGCAGCAGGGCCTGGTCGATGCGGCTCCGGTTCACGTACGTCCCGTTGAGCGAACCGACGTCGCGCACCACGAAGCCGTCGCCCTCCCGGACGAACTCGACGTGCTTGCGGGAGACGGTCACGTCGTCGAGGAAGATGTCGGCCGACGGGCTACGGCCGGCGACGGTGCGATCGGCGTCCAGCAGGAACCGCGCACCGACGCTCGGGCCCCGCTGCATGATCAGCAGGGCCGAGGTCGCGGGGAGGGCGTCGACCGCAGCCTGCTCCTCGGCGCTGAGGCCGACGAGGGACGGCGCGTCGTGCTCGACCGCACCGATCACGCCCTCGCCGAAGGTCATCGTGGTGTCGGCCGCGGCCCAACGCTGCTCGGACGCTCGTTCGTCAGTCATCGTTCCTCCTTCGCGTCGCTGGGCAGCTCCCACACGCTCGTGGCGCACAGCCTATGCGGACCGCGCCCCGGACGGCAGGTCCTCATCCCGGATCGGGGGCCGGCGAGGCGTGCTCGGGGGTCACCAGGCTCGCCGTGGCCTCCACCTGGACGAGGTCGACCGACTGCAGGTCGGTGGTCCCCCCGGCGTTGCGCACCGCCGCGAGAGCGCCGCCCGGCATGTTGAGGGCGGGCGAGATGGTCTCCGGGTTGCCGATCGCCCGCCACCGGTACGGCGGCGTGAGCGCGGTGCCGTCGACCACGATGCCGTCGACCGTGTCGACGAAGTAGCTCGACGTCGTCAGCCGCAGGTCCCCGAGCTGGATGGCCTCGGCCCCGGCGTTGCGCAGCTCCTCGAGCAGGTTGTAAAGGACGAGGGCCGGGATCTGCTCTCCGGGCTCGCGGATGACCAGCTCGACCCCCGGTCCCTCGGCCGGGAGCTGGCCGGCAAGGATGCCCTGGACCACCGCCCGTTCCTCGGCCGCTTCGCGAGCAGCCCGCTCGGTGTCGTTGCCCGAGGCGAGCTCGGCACGCTGGGCGCGCAACGAGGCCGCCTGCTGCTCGAGCTCGTCCGACCGCTGCGTGGTCTCGTCGAGGATCCGCACGAGCTCGTCCTGACGGAGGGTGCTCAGGCCCCCGTCGCGGTTCTGCTGCACCTGGACCACCAGGGCGAAGCCGAGCAGCGCGCAGAGGAACGCGGCGAGCAACTGGGCGCGGGTGGCACGAGGGGCCAGGGCGCGCCACAGCGTCCGCCAGGACCGAGAGACCGGTGCGGGCTGCGGGCGCCGGGGGGCGCCCTGGGGCCCTCGGCGATGGTCGGGGGTCACATCAGGCCCTGAAGAGGTGGCGACGGATCGCTGCGGCGTTGGAGAAGATGCGGATGCCCAGGACGACGACCACGGCGGTGGACAGCTGCGTGCCCACGCCGAGCTGGTCCCCGAGGAAGACGATCAGCGCCGCGACGACGACGTTCGACAGGAACGACACGAGGAACACGCGGTCGTCGAACATGCCGTCGAGGAGGGCCCGCAGGCCACCGAAGAGCGCGTCGAGCGCGGCCACCACGGCGATGGGGAGGTAGGGCTGCAGCGCCGAGGGCACGGTGGGCTCGAGGAACACCCCGACCAGGGCGCCCACGAGCAGGCCGATCACGGCGATCATGACTCTCCTCCGTCGTCAGGTGGGGGTGACGATGCCATCTCGTCGGTCATCGCGGAACCGGGGACCGAGGCGTGGCGCAGCTCGGTGCCGCTCGCGCCGGGCAGCGCGAGGTCCGTCGACGCCTCGATCGTCACGTCGATGCCGTAGGAGCCGGACAGCATGGTGAGGTGGTTGGCGGCCGACGAGCGGGCGAGGTCGGTCTGCAGCCCGCGTGGGTCGCCGATCGCCTCGACCCGGTAGGGAGCGACCAGGGGCTGCAGGTCGACCAGGATCGCCTCGCTCGCTCCGCGGATCGCGCTCAGCCCCGTCAGTCGCTGACCGTTGATGGCGATCGCCTCGGCCCCTGCCGCCCACAGGGCGTTCGTCACGATCTGCAGGTCGACGTCCTGCACCCGGGTTCGTGCGTCCTGCGGATCTGCGTCCGGGTCGTCGAGCTCGACCGCCAGGCCGGGGCCTACGACCGCGGCCGCTCCCGAGGCCAGCTCGAGGCGCCCGAGCTGCTCGATCAGTGCCGGGTCCGCTCCGGCGAGGGCCGCGTCCTGCAGCGCGGCGACCTCCTCGCCGAGCTCGTCGTTCTCTGCGCGCAGCTGCTCCACGTGCGCGGACCGGTCGGCGATCTGCTCCTGCAGCAGGCTCCGGCCCTCGGTGGCCGCGGGCTGCGGGACCCGGAGCGTCACGATCGCGGTCGTCGTGACCAGTCCCAGGACCACGGCCAGCGAGAGGTACCAGCCGGTGCGTAGACCGCGGGCCGCGGCGTTGTCCGGCTCCTCGCGCTGCCGCCGTGCCGCCTCCTCGTAGGACGGGTCCACCGGGCGGTACATCACCTCGTTGAGCAGACTCATCGAGGCGTCGACGGCAGGACGTGCGTGCTGGTGCCGCTGGGACGTGGTCACGGCACCTGCCCGCGCCGTCGCAGCTCCTGGTTCGCCTGCCGCAGGTAGATGCCGGCGGCGAGCCAGTACAGCCCGACCCCCCACCAGGCGAAGGCCCAGCCCACGACCCCGGCCACGGTGCCGACGCCTCCCTCCCACTGGGCGAGGAGCAGGAGGGGGAAGGCGTACAGGAGCGCGAAGGTGCCTGCCTTGCCGGCGAAGTGGACGGGCAGGGGACCGAGGTGACGCGAGGTGAGGACAGCCAGCACCAGGCTCAGGAGGACGTCACGCCCGACGATCGCCACGAGGAGCCACAGCGGGACGACGTCGCGCAGGGTCAGCACGACCAGGGTCACCAGGATGAACAGGCGGTCCGCCGCAGGGTCGAGCAGCTCCCCCAGACGCGACCACTGACCCAGTCGGCGCGCGAGCACGCCGTCGAGCCAGTCCGAGGCCCCCGCCAGAGCGAGCACCCCGAGGGCCCACAGGTCCAGGTCGGCGAGCAGCAGCGCGGCGAAGACCGGGACGAGCAGGAGGCGCAGACCGCTGATCACGTTGGGGATCGTCAAGACCTCGGCCCTCAGGCTCGTGGTCTCACCCCCCGCGTGCTCGGGTGTCCCCTGCTCCGTCACCACTCCCCCGCTCCTGCACTCGTCCGACCATGATCCTAGGGCCGCTGCCGCCGGACGGGGACCGACGCACCCATCGAGATCGCCGGCAGGTGAGATGCTGACCGTCGGCGTCCCGATGGTCGTGGCGTCCCGCCCGCACCGATCACGGAGGATCCATGCGCTTCGGCTACCACCTCGGCTACTGGGCGGCAGGGCCGCCCGCAGGCGCCCTGGACGCCGTCCGGACCGCGGACCGGCTCGGCTTCGACTCGATCTGGACCGCAGAGGCCTACGGCTCGGACTGCCTCACCCCGCTGGCGTGGTGGGGTGCGAGCACCGAGCGGATCCGCCTGGGGACCGCGATCGCGCAGATCTCGGCACGCACCCCGACGGCGGCTGCGATGGCCGCCCTGACCCTCGACCACCTCTCGGGAGGCCGCTTCGTGCTCGGCCTCGGCGCCTCGGGCCCTCAGGTCGTCGAGGGCTGGTACGGCGCCGCCTACCCCCGTCCGCTGGCCCGCACCCGGGAGTACGTGCAGGTCGTGCGCCAGGTGCTGCGCAGGGACCACCCCGTGACCGCGGACGGCGAGTTCTACACGCTGCCCCACCCCGGGGGCACCGGCCTGGGCCGACCGCTGCGCTCGACGGTGCACCCGCTGCGTCGGGACCTGCCCATCCACCTGGCCGCCGAGGGGCCGCGCAACGTCGCGCTGGCCGCCGAGATCGCCGACGGTTGGCTCCCGCTGTTCTTCGCGCCCTCGGTCGACGGCTTCTACCGCGCCGCCCTCGCCGAGGGGTTCGGACGCCGCTCCCCCGACCTCAGCAACCCCGAGGACTTCGAGGTCAGCGCGACCGTGCCGGTCGTCATCGACCAGGACGTCGAGCGTGCCGCGGACCAGGTCCGGCCCTTCGTCGCCCTCTACGTGGGCGGGATGGGTGCCACCCGCGCCAACTTCCACCGCGAGATGATCGAGCGGCTCGGCTACGTCGAGGAGTGCGCTCGCGTGGCCGAGCTGTTCGCCGAGGGTCGACGGTCCGAGGCCGCCGCCGCGGTGCCGACCGCCCTCGTCCAGGACATCGCCCTCGTCGGACCGGTCGAGGCCGTGCGCGACCGGCTCGCCGAGTGGGAGGAGAGCGTCGTCACCTCGGTGCTGGTCCAGGGGGACGCGACCGCGCTGCGCGCCGTCGCCGACCTCCTCGGCTGAGCTCTGCGCCGCGGCTCGCGGGCGGTGCGACGCGATCAGCTCCCTGCCGCCCGCGCCGTCAGGGCAGCCGTCGGCTGCGCGCCGTGACGACCCTGAGCCAGCGGTACCCGTAGCCCTCGAGGGTGACGTCGACCACGTCTCGGTCGACCTCGACCTGCCCCTCGCCGAGGAGGTCAGCCAGGCGTTCGCACCCCGGAGCACGAGTCAGGTCCACCGGGACGACGACGGCGTCCGGCCCGAGGTTGTGCAGCGTGACCACAGCCTCGCCGTCGACCTCGCTCCAGAGGGCCAGCACAGATCCGTGGGGCTGCTCGAGAACCTCCACCGGGGCCCATCCGAGCTCGGGCGACTCGCGGTAGCGCGCCACGAGCGTCCGGACGAAGGTCAGCAGCGAGTCGGGGTCCCTGCGCTGGTCGGCCACGTTGACGTGCTCGGGGCCGAAGCCTCCCGTGGTCAGCGGGCTGGGCAGCCGGGAGGGGGCTGCCGGGGAGAAGCCGGCGTGCCGGTCGGCCGACCACTGCATCGGGGTGCGGACCGCGAGCCTGCCCGGGACGTCGAGGTTCTCCCCCATCCCGATCTCCTCGCCGTAGAACAGCGTAGGCGTCCCGGGCAGGGCGAAGAGCAGCGAGTACACCAACCTCATGCGGCGGGGGTCCCCGTCGAGCATCGGGGGCAGGCGGCGCCGCAGACCACGCCCGTAGAGCTGGTGCTCGTCCTGGGCACCGAAGGCGGCGAAGACCTCGTCGCGCTCCTCGGTCGACAGCTTGTCCAGGGTGAGCTCGTCGTGGTTCCGCACGAAGGTGGCCCACTGCGCGTCGGGCGGGATCTCGGGACGTGCCCGCAGGGCGTCGACGAGGGGACCGGCGTCCCGACGGGCGAGGGCCAGGTACATGGCCTGGTTGCCGATGAAGTCGAACATCATCGTGAGCTCGTCGCCCTGGCCGTCACCGAAGTACTCGAGCTGCTCCTCGTACGGAAGGTTCACCTCCCCGAGCAGGACCGCGCTGCCCGCGCGTCGTGAGATGAACGAGCGGATGGCGCGCAGGTGGTCGTGCGGGTCCCCGAACTGCTCGGCCTCCGACTCCGCGGCCCCCAGGGTCTCCATGAAGAACGGCACGGCGTCGACCCGGAACCCGGACAGGCCCAGCTCGAGCCAGAAGCCGATCGCCTTGACGATCTCGTCACGGACCTTCGGGTTGGCCACGTTCAGGTCGGGCTGGTGCCGGTAGAAGCGGTGCAGGTAGTACTCGCCGGTCTGCTCGTCGAGTTCCCAGATGCTGGACTCCTGGTCCGGGAAGACCACCTCTTCCGAGGTGTCGGGGGGCGGCTCAGAGCGCCAGACGTAGTAGTCCCGGAACGGGTTGTCCTTGCTCCTGCGGGCCGCCTTGAACCACGGGTGCTTGTCGGAGGTGTGGTTGACGACCAGGTCGGCGATCACCCGGATGCCCCGGTCTCTGGCCGTGCGGATCAGCTCGACGAGGTCCCCGTGGGTGCCGAGCCGCGGGTCGACCCCGTAGTGGTCGGTGACGTCGTAGCCGTCGTCGCGGTCGGCGGTCGGGTAGAACGGCATCAGCCAGAGGCACGTCACCCCGAGCTCGGCCAGGTGGTCGATGCGCTGCGCCAGCCCGGTGAGGTCCCCCGTGCCGTCACCGTCGGAGTCCTGGTAGGTCTCGACGTCCAGGCAGTAGATGACGGCGTTCTTCCACCAGAGGTCGCCCGTGTCGGTGATCTTCACCGGAGCCCCCGCACGCTTGCTGCCTGTCGGCCGTCGTCGGTCCCCGCGGGCGCGGCCAGCTGCGGCAGGACGTGCTCGCCGAAGGCCCCGATGAACGGACGCTGCTCATGGCCCACGTGGTGCAGGTAGACCTCGTCGAAGCCGACCGAGGCGAGCTCCCCGATCCGGTCGACGAGCTCGCCGAACGAGCTCGACACGACGACCCCCGAGTGGACGTCCTCGGGACGCACGTGCGCGCTCGCGAGGTCGAAGTGCTCGGGGCTCTCCAGGTCCCAGCAGAGCGGCGGTGGGAAGAGGTTGGTCCGCCACTGGTCGAAGGCGAGCCGTTCCGCGACGGCGGGGTCCGGGTCCCACGACAGGTGCACCTGCAGGGCCACAGGGCCTCGCCCGCCGGCCTCCCGGTAGGCCCCGACGATCTCCCGCAGCACCTCGAGGGGCTGGTTGATGGTGATCAGCCCGTCGGCCCAGGAGGCCACCCGTCGGGCGGTCGCGACGGTGACAGCAGGCCCGAGGAGCGCGGGCGGGGCCTCCGGCAGCGTCCACAGCCGCGCCTGGTCGACGGTGACGGTCCCCTCGTGGGACACCTCCTCCCCGGCGAGGAGCCGACGGATGACGTCGACCGACTCCTCGAGGCGCAGGTCACGGACCGCCTTGCTGGGCCACGGGTCCCCCGTGATGTGCTCGTTCATGTTCTCCCCGGAGCCGAGGGCCGCCCAGAACCTGCCGGGGAACATCGCCCCGAGGGTGGCCATGGCCTGGGCGACGATCGCCGGGTGGTAGCGCTGCCCCGGGGCGTTCACGACCCCGAAGCGCAGGGAGGTCGTGGCCAGTGCGGCGCCCAACCAGGACCATGCGAAGCCCGACTGCCCCTGACGCTCGCTCCACGGGGCGAAGTGGTCCGAGCACATCGCTGCTCCGAAGCCGGCCTCCTCGGCCAGCTGCACCGCGGTGAGCAGCTCGGCGGGATGGACCTGCTCGTGGGAGGCGTGGAATCCGTAGGTCGTCACGTGCCCTTTCCTACCGTGGAGCCGGGCGCTGCGCGCGTCCACCCGCCCTTCCGACCGACGCGCTGGCCGACGCGCGAACCAGCACCACGGGTGCCAGGCTGGCGGGGTGACCCCTCAGCCTGAGCAGCCCGAGACCCCCGCCGAGCGAGCGGAGCGTGCCTCCCGCCTCGACGCGCCGTCCGAGCACGACGCGCAGCGTACGAGCCGCCCGCACCGGGCGGCACGGCTCGAGGACCGCGTCACGGGCTTCGTGGCCCGACGCCTGCGCGACCGTGGGTGGGTGCCCCGGGTCGAGCCCTACACCGGCTACGGCTCGGAGGGCTGGGTCCGGGTGATGGGGCGCGCCCTGCTCGCCCCCCCGACCACCGCGGCGGG